>JACMJB010000362.1 GCA_014380815.1 Armatimonadota bacterium | reverse complement strand
GGCGCGAACCTGCCTGCCGCGCGGCGTATGTAGCCCTCCAGATCGCGGATCGCCTCACCACCCTCGGAGACCAGTCCGGAAAGCTCCCAGGCCAGCGCGATCCCGCCCATGGGCAGGTCTGAGTCCAGCACGGAGACCGGGAGCGGGAACCAGGATGCCTGGGATACTGGCCCGGCGGCCTGCGGCGCGCGGCCCCAGGAACGCGGAAAGTCCAGATCGGCGCGCATCTCCGGGGTCAGTATCTGGACCACAGACAGCAGCGTAGCGGGCCGTGACCCGAATACCTCCAGAACAAAGGCAGTGGCAGACTCCGGGCCGCTGAGTGCGGAGGGGGCCGGGGAGGCAGGAATCTCCTGCAAGATCGGCGCCAGAAGGTGCCGGGCATCCTCCAGTGGCTCAGATCCTAGTGCCAGGGCAACGCGCCGGATAGTATCCGGAGCCGACAGCCCCCAGTCTGAGGGGGTCAGGTACTCGTCGCCGAAGCGGTGGATCGTGTCGCCGGGCATAGAGAGAGTTTACCGTGGCTCGGTGGCACGGGGCAAAGCGAGCGCAGCTCTATAAAAATTTACCGAAGGGATTTACCGCTCGATCGCTACAGTACCCTTTTTTTAAGGTATAATTGCCATTATTACGCCGAATGCAGGCCGATACGGATACCGTCGGGACATCCCGCCGTAAGCCGTCCGATTCGTCTGCAATGAACTTTTCAAGATTCGAGGTTATCCAATTGCGTTTCATCAATCCCTCTGCCGCCCTGGGCAGTGTAGCCGCGGTGATCGTCCTGTCGTTTGCCACGGGAACCACGGCTAATGCCCAGAGCTTTACCCAGCCGATTACCTTCCTGACCGGAGCACAGGAGCGGCCCACGCCCGTGACCACAAGCGGTGTCGGCGCGGGTGGTTTCACCTACGACCAGGCGGCCAACACGCTGACGGTCAGCCTGTCCACCTTCTCGCTGACCTCCAACATCATCCTGGCGCATATCCACCTGGTACCCCTCACCGCGCCGGACCCGACCGCCGTTAATGGCCCGGCGACGTTCGATATCAAAAACGCGGCGAGCCTGATTAACCCTGCGATTCCGGCGGGCAACGGTCCAATCCTGAACTCCGCCGCCGCGTTCACCTTCCCCACCGTGGTGTTCTCCGATTTGACCCCGACTCAGGTGACGCAGCTTCGTGTCGGTTACGCCTATTTCAACGTCCATACGACGAATTTTCCCGCCGGAGAGGTTCGCGGCAACATCGCCTCGTCTGTCGTCGCGCCGGAGCCGGGGACACTGGCTCTGGCGGCGGTGGCTCTCTTCCCGCTTGGTCTGATCCGCCGCCGCAAGGCCCTGCGCGGTTAAGGCATCGCTCCTTCGGGACAAGCCCTTGCCTCTATGCAAAGAGGCAAGGGCTTTCTTCTGTACTTCCCCCGTCAAATCTGCTAAAATCGGGTCGGAAACGCAAGGAGAACAGGTTATTTTGCGCGTCGTCATGCTCTCGTGGGAGTACCCGCCAATGCGGGTCGGCGGTATCGCCGCCGCGCTGGAGGGTCTCGCTCCCGCTCTGGCCCGAACCGGAATCGAAGTTCATGTAGTCACCGCGGGGTCCGCAGGCGGGGCGGTGGACGAGGAACAGGCCCCCAACCTGTTTATCCACCGCGTGGATGTGGAGGAGAATGCCAGCGACTTCGTTCACTGGGTCCACCTGCTGAACGGTCAGATGGAGCGACGCGCCGATGCCCTGATCTCGGGTTGGCGCTCCGAATCAGCCCGGAAACAGAAGCCGGTTGTGCTTCATGTCCACGACTGGCTGGGGCTGTTCGCGGGGCGCGCGCTCAAGTATCGCTACAAGATCCCCCTGCTTTCAACCATCCACGCCACGGAATTTGGACGCAACAACGGGATTCACACCGAGATTCAGCGCTATATCAATCAGTGTGAATGGGATCTCCAGTGGGAGTCCTGGCGCGTGATCGTCTGCTCCGGGTTTATGAAGGGCGAAGTCGGGTTCGCGCTGCGCACGCCCCCCGACAAGATTGACATCATCTATAACGGTGTCCCTTCCGAGATGTTCGAGTTTCCCTTCGAGGACAACGAGCGCACGGCGTTCCGCGCCCGCTTTGCCCTGCCCAACGAAAAGATCGTCTTCTTCATCGGACGCATGGTTCGGGAAAAGGGCGCGCAGATCCTGATCGAATCCCTTCCCCGCCTGCGCTATCAGTATCACGATGCCAAACTGGTGATTGCGGGAGGGGGACAGCGCGAACACCTGGAGCAGCTTGCGCGGCATCTTGGTGTCGCCCCGTTTGTCTATTTCACCGGTCGCGTCTCCGACCACGACCGCGACCGCCTGTATAAGATTGCCGATGTCGCGGTGTATCCGTCGCTGTATGAACCGTTCGGGATCGTCGCCCTGGAGGCGATGGCGGCGCGTGTCCCGGTCGTGGTCAGCGACGCGGGCGGACTTCCCGAGGTAGTTCAGCATGACGTTACCGGAACCGTGACGTTTTCCGGCAGTCCCGACTCGCTCGCCTGGGGCATCGCACGCGTCTTGAAAAACCCGGAGTTGGCCCAGCAGATGGCGGGCATGGCCTACCAGCGTGTCCACAATGTCTTCAATTGGGATCGCCTGGCAAAGCAGACCGCCGAGGTCTACAACCGGGTCTGGAGCGAGTACCAGAACAGCGACTTTGCCAGACAAGCGACCCTCACAGCGACGATCGCGGTCCCCAAAAAAGCCAGGGCAACAAAAACCGTCAGGGTGTCTCCAGGAGATTAAAACATGCGTCTGAATCCGTCCCGTATCGTCCGCGCGACCGTCGCGGGGGCTGCGCTCCCGCTGGCACTCTGCCTTGGGTTCAGTTTCCTTCCGGGGGGACGCACCGCGACCGCTCAGGAAAGCGGAAAGGTCCCGTTCGCCGAAACGCAGATGGGGATGAACCAGGCAGCAAGTCGAGATTTCACCCGGGCGGATGCGGCGATGAACCGGGCCTACGGGAAGCTGATGCGCAGCCTGAACCAGAAAACCCAGACCAAACTGCGCAGCTCGCAGCGCCAGTGGCTGAAGTTTCGGGATGCCGAAGCGGAGTTTCGGTCCATGACCGTGGACGGTGGCTCCGCCTATCCGATGGTCTATGCTGGAAGCCGCGCCCGGCTGACCGAAGCGCGGACCAAAGCGCTTGACGATGCCTACAAGACCTTCAATACGGAAGGTAATATGTAAACCGCGGGGCTGCAAGCCGCGTAAACCGCGGGGGCTGCAAACTGCGGCGTCCGATCAAAAATCAACACACAAAGGTCAAAGCAGACAATGGATTCCAGACCCGCCGCCATTCTGGCGGCCCTACTCGGGACCAGCGGCTTCGCCGCCTCGGCGTCGCGCGCCGAAATCTCGCTGCCGCGCGTTCTCAGCGATGGCATGGTTCTCCAGCAAAAAGCACCGATCCGTCTCTTCGGTCGCGCCGCGCCGGGCGAAAAAGTAGGTGTGAAACTCGGAGCGCTTTCCGGTTCGGCAGTTACGGATGCGGAGGGTCAGTGGGCCACCACGCTGAGGCCGCTGCCAGCCGGTGGGCCGTACACGCTGACTGTCTCCGGCACCAACACGATCACCGTCAGCGACATTCTAGTCGGTGAGGTCTGGGTCTGCTCTGGTCAGAGCAATATGGAATGGGCGGTGACCAACACCGTCGGCGCACCGGAGGCGATTGCCGCCTCTGCCGACCCCAAGCTGCGCATGTTCACGGTCACGAAGAGCGTCAAAGGCGAGCCGCAGTACGATGTTGCGGGAGGGACCTGGGAGAACGCCGGGCCACAGACGACGCCACGCTTTTCGGCGGTCGGCTACTATTTCGCCCGTGCGCTGCGAAAAAAGCTGGGTATCCCGGTCGGCATGATTCATACCTCCTGGGGCGGAACACGGATCGAGACCTGGATGTCCCGGGAGACCCTGATCTCCGTTGGGATAGACCCCAAAGAATGGGACGCTTACCGCCGAACGCCCGAAGACATGAAAGCGCGGGTGGCGGCCTACGAAAAGCAGGTCGCGCTCTGGAAGGCGGCAGGCTCGCCGCGCGGGGCGACGCAGGACACGGGCATCTCGGATGCTGCCAAAGACTGGGCCACGCCGGGCCTCGCGCAGGAGGATTGGCAGACCATTCGGGTGCCGGGGATCTGGGAGCAGTCCGGCATCGAATCGCTGGCGAATCTCAATGGCGCGGTCTGGTTCCGCAAAGAGATTAATCTGCCCGCCGATTGGAATGGCGGGGCCGCCACCCTGACTCTGGGGGCGATTGACGACTACGACACCACCTTCGTAAACGGGGTCAAGGTGGGGGCGACCGGGGCGGAGACCGACTCCGCCTGGCAGGCGCTGCGCCGCTACCCCGTTCCCGCCGAGCTGCTCAAGGCGGGAAAGAACGTGATCGCCGTGCGGGTCTGGGACGGCGCGGGAGGCGGTGGCTTCACCGGTTCGGCCCCGTCTCTGCGGCTTTCGCCTGTGGCGGGCAGCGTCGCGCCGGTCGCTCTGGACGGCGACTGGCGGTTCCGGATCGAACGGGCGGTCATCAGCGATCCCGGTGGCCCTCCCAGCGCCTTCAACCAGCAGACGGTTTCCGGGCTTTACAACGGCATGTTGGCCCCGTTGACGAAGTACGGGGTCAAGGGAGCGATCTGGTATCAGGGAGAATCCAACGCCTTCAAGGGAAGCGGTTATGAGGTTCGGATGCCCGCCATGATTCGGAACTGGCGTCAGGCGTGGGGGATCGCCGACTTCCCGTTCTTCCTGGTGCAGCTTGCGCCATACGCAGCGGGCAACTCGGAAGCAGATAGCTGGGCGTATCTGCGGGAGGCGCAGCTGAAAACGACCACGATTCTGCCCAATGTCGGCATGGCGGTCATCACCGATGTCGGCGAGCTGAACGATATTCATCCTCGGAACAAGGAGCCGGTCGGGGAGCGTCTGGCCCTGCTTGCCCGGCAGATCGCCTACGGGGAAAAGAATCTGAACGCCGCCGGTCCCCGCCTGGAGGCGGTCCGCTACAACGGCGGCAAAGCGGTTCTGAGGTTCACGGACACCGGCGGCGGCCTGGAGGCGCGCGGGCTTCCCGGTCGTCAGACCACTGCGGCTCCGACACCCGAAGGCTTCACCATCGCGGGAGCGGACGGCAGATTTGTCGCGGCGTCCGCGCGAATCACCGCGCCGAATATCGTTGAAGTCTCCGCGCCGGGGGTGACCGCCCCCAGAGCGGTTCGCTTCGGCTGGAAGAACTACCCCCTGGTAGATCTCTGGAGCAAGGCGGGTCTCCCGGCGACCCCGTTCCGAACCGATGGTTCCTGAACGAACGGCACATAAAGAAGCCTCCGTCACTGGGACTGAGGCTTCTGGCTCTCCTCGGACCACCACGGGTCCGTCCGGCAATTCACCAAAAACAACCTGCTCGTGGCGAAACAGCCAGCGGCATCAGGCGTTGTGTTTTCGCCACCCTCCCCAAACGGCTTAGGGACCGGC
>JACMJB010000010.1 GCA_014380815.1 Armatimonadota bacterium | reverse complement strand
GCGGGGACTCTGGGTCACGGTTTCTGGATGATCCTTCGCACCATTGACCGCATCTACCTGCTCACCGGACCACACGGCACTACCGTCGTTCTGGAGCAGGGCTGTCAGCCGCCGGAACCAGACTGGATGAACGATCCCCTGCTGAAAGCCTTTCCTGAACTCCGCTGAAACCCGACGCACCGGTTTGCGGATCACTTTGGCGTCAGCAGAAAGCCGCGATGCCTGCCGCCGAAAGTACCCTCTCCGACGATCTGACCCTTCTCATTGACCGCGACCGCCGCCTGTAGCAGCCAGCCGGAATCTTCCTGGATCCACTGATTCAAGTCCCACAGCTTCCCGTCCTGCCACAGAACAGCGCGACCGGCAGAACTGCCGACGATCTGACCGCGATCGTTTATGCTGAAGGCGCAGCTTTCTCCCCCCGCTTCAAGGGACCCCAGGCTCATCAATCTTCCGCCGCGCCAGAGGAAGGCGAGATTGCCGCCACCACTAGTGTTCGACGCGCCGACGACGTCGTCGGCATTGTTGATCGCGTAAGCGACGCTGTCTGTGTCACCAGGCAGCGCCCCGATATCCACGAACTCGCCCCGCCGCCACAAGCAGGCACGCCCGGTATACAGGCCGAAATTATCGCCCCACTTACCCGCTACACTTCCCCGATCATTGATCGCCTGAGCGCTGCAGGGGACATTGCCGCAAAAACGGCCCAGGTCCTCCGCATTTCCGTTCGCGTCCCAGCGAACGGCGTGACACGGGTTTTCTTTCGTGTCCCTGGTATCGAGCTCGTCTGATGGATAGCTATACCCGACGACCTCGCCGTTTCGGTTGACACCGTGCGCTGAGCTTACTTCGTACTCCGGCCCCGGTTCCAGGGTTTGTGGATTACCGTCCTGGTGAAAGATTACCGCCTGTTCCATGAGGCAAAAGCCCACAAAGTCGGTGCTAGAAAGGGTGCCGACGATCTTGCCGCTATCACTGATACCTGTGGCAGTGCCGCTTTGTGACCCCTGCTGTTCCAGCTTGACAAGGGTGCCGTCGCGCCAGAGAAGCGCTTCGTGCCCCTGCCCGCATCCGTAGCCGGTTATCAAGCCCTGCTGGTTTATGTCCTTCGGATAGATATCGCCCAGATCCGTGATCTGGTACTGGGAAACGAGAGCCAAAGGGGGCGATGGCGCGGCATCGGGTCCGGAGGGCAGTTCGCCCCGGTGGCAGGCGACCAGGAAAATCAACAAGAGTAGGAGAGGGACGCCTGGCAGGAGCAGCCACTTCGCCGGCATTCGCCGGGAATGGAACAAAAGAAACGCTCCGACCGTGAGCACCCCCCAAAATCCGCCATCCTCAAGCTGCTTTCGCCGCCGCCGGGTATCCATCTGTCGCTCCCTGTCCGTAACCAACTTCCGCCCTATTATGACACAATACCCCCGGTCCTGAATCACGGAGAACCGAGGAAAGTGATGCGGAACCAAACGCGACCTTGATCGTTGTGCTCGGCGAGGCGTTTCGCTCGCCTGACAACCAGAAAACAACGGGGTGCTTATTGTGGCGGCGAGTGTAGAATCACAGCCTTTATCGGGGAAAACCGTGTTGATCGCGGGTGCCTCCGGCGGTATCGGATCGGCGACCGCGCTCCTGCTGGCAAGGGCGGGTGCACAGGTGATCCTCTCCGGGCGGGATACGGAAAAACTCGAGACCCTCGCGTCCCAGATCGAGTTCGCGGCAGGCAGCGAAGCCCCGATCGTCGCCGCTGACCTCACCGATGCTGCTCAGGTCAGCCAGCTCACGCAGCAGGCCGCCGAGCAGTACGGTGGCGGCAAGCTCGATGTGGTGATCAACGCGGCGGGGGTCGGGGCGATCAAAAGCATCGAGGCGCTGACACCGGAAGATTTTCAGACCTTGCTTTCGGTCAACCTGTACGGCGCGATGCTCCTCTCCCAGGCCGCGGTGAAAGTCATGGCCCCGCACAAAACGGGACACATCCTCCACGTAGTCGGGATCTTGGGCAAAGCCCCCATGGCCAATGCGACCGCTTACTGCGCCAGCAAGTACGGGCTTTCCGGCTTTCTTGCCGCCCTTCGCGCGGAGGTCGCCCGCCGGTTTAATCTCAAAGTCACGGCGCTTTACCTGGGCGGCGTGGACACTCCGTTCTACGACAACCCCGCCATCGAAATGAAGGTACAGCGGGACAAGATGCTCTCCGTCAACGATGCCTCGGAGGCGATCTTCTACGCCCTGACGCAGCCGTCCCATCTGGTGATGGGGGAACTGACCCTCCAGCCTGACAGCCACCAGCTCTAGCGCCTCTTAGAGAAGCGAGGGTTCGGGGAGGGCCTGCTGCGGACCCAACTCCGCCAGCTCCTGTGGCGAACGAGTCTGAGTGGTCAGCGCGGCTATCCAGCCGAACAGACCGAATCCCGCCAGAAGCCAGCCCGCGGCGGGATTGCGCGCGGTCACGCCGGGCGCGGCGGCCAGGAGCGAAGTCCCCCAGGCGGCATCAGCCGCGAGATGCCCCTGCATCGGCATCAGGGGCAGGACCCCCAGTTCGTACCGGGTCACCAGGCCATTTATCGCCGCTGCCCCCGCCGCGGTGTCAAAGACACGGGTCGTATCGCGGTCCCAGCCCAGGGCACGCGGCACGACCGGCAGCAGCGCCGCCGTGGCGTAATCCAGGATTCCGTGGGTCCTTGTCGAGAATAGCTTTGCCATTGTTCACTCCTCCCGAGAGCGTGATACCCGAAATGGGTGCCTTCTCCCACCCAATCCTCCCCCGCGACTGAGGAAATGTGCCTGGGGCCATTATCTCATCCCTCATCGGGCCGCATAAGGCGCGCAGATCGGATCGCCCAGTACCAGACTCTTCCAATGGACATAAGTCGTGCCTGCGTAAAAGGATTCCGCGAGGGTGAAGCCGCGCGTGTAGCGGTCCAGCACGATCTCCGGTCGCGAAATATCGTCTGTATACGGCTCACTGACATAGCCCTGGACCCCCGCCGCGCCTTGACGGGTCATCGCGCAGATCGTGCCTTCGCTGCCCCAATCGCGCAGCCCCGCCGCACTGAAGGACCAGGTCAGGTCGCAGATCGCGCCGGGAAAAAAGCGCATCGCACGGTAGGTCGCCTCCGTGTACTGAGTGTCATGCGGCCCGGCCCCCCAGTGGCCCATGAACGGCCCACCACTCCCCGCATAGCGGGGAAACTTCGGGTTGTTGAAGCCCCGGACCCATTCCATCAGAAAGCCGCGTCCGGCGAGGATCGCGCTGGCATCCGCCATCCCCATGCTGAACGAATCGCGCAGGTAAAACGGGCCGCAAACCGGCTGAGAAGCAAGCGACGAGTCCACCAGCTTTTTCGCGTCCTCGACGGTGGGGCCATCGAGCCGTGTAACCAGAAGCATCTCGTACTGCTGCCGCGTGAACCGTCCCTCCAGCCCTACGACAGGACTCAGCGCTTTTTCCGTTGGGTGGGCACTCAGGAGGCAGGTGGCGAGAACGCTATCCACCGAAAAGCCGCCATCGGTCCCAAAATCCGAAAAGCGAAACGGGATCCCGCGCGTCAACACTACGTAGGCAAGGTCAGAGTTCGCGCGTGCCCGCTTCTCCACCAACGGACGCAACCGTTCGTTGTATTCCGCGCGCGTGATCTCGTCGGTTTCGGCACAGTCCACGCGCACAACGTTGGCGGCAGGGACGCCGCGCTTCTTTACATAATAGGCCGCGACTTCCCGGCTGTCCGCGCTGCGGGAATTGACCACGACCAGTACCTGCGAGGCGGAAACGAGCGGCTGATTCCCCTCCGTCGCGATGAGGCTGCCGGGCGCGGGCGGCTTGGGCCGAAACAGCGCAAGTGTCGCCCCGGCGAACAGCAGCACCAGCAGCCACCGGACCCGGCGGCGCTTGAGCACGCGCTGGACGCGTCCGCCCCGGCGCAGGGGCCGAAGCGGATCAACGACAGGCACTCAGAAGACGCCCCCAATCATTCTGGATACGAGTTTGCAGGATTATAGGATACAGCGAAGCGGGGGACGCGACAACGGCAGTCGCGTGCACCAGCCAGGCAAAAAGGAGGCTGGCATCTCTGGGAAGCCGATCGTCTGCTACTTTTCACGCCTGGCGAGCCATATCAGGCGGGACTGGAAAGGTTGGGATTGTGTCCGATCCGCTCTGCGTTCGGGGACGGAGAGTCAGGAGAAACAAGATCGTGAAAGAATGGACGATGAGGGATTTGAACCCCCGACCCCCGCCGTGTGAAGGCGATGCTCTACCACTGAGCCAATCGTCCGAAACAAGAGAAAGGCCCTGGTGGTTTTCTCTGTGTTCAGGGCGTATTCTATCGCGCCTGGTCGGGCGGGGCAAGCGGGGTGCAAAAAACACCGACCGGGCTTCTCAGCCCGGTCGGTGACAGGACGAATCCCCCAGACCAAATGTGCAGGGGGACGGGGGCGGTCAATGGTCCGGGGTCAACCCTTGCAGGCAGTGCGTCGGCGGCGAATGGTGACGCCGCCAAGCAGCAGGAGACCAAGCCCGACCTGGGCGAGAGTGCCCGGCTCCGGGGCGGCGACGCCGGTGAAGGTGATGTTGTCGTAATACGCATCGGCGGCGAGCGTGATGCGCTTAACCCCGACCAGGTTGGTAAACGACAGCGTCTGTGTCACCGTCTGATCATAGTTTGCCGAGGTGAAAAGCAGGTTGTCGCTGAGGCCGAAGAACTGGACTGCGACCGCATCGCTGCCGAAGCCCGACGGGTCGGCGAGCGAAACAAACGAGAAGGCATTGATGCCGCCCGGATACAGCCCCGTGAAGCGTACATCAATAGCGCCGCTGGTGGCATCAAGCGCATTGGGGGCGGAGAGCGACGTGACATCCTCGGCGGTCACATCGCTTGCGAACGCACCCTGGCCCTGGAAGGTGATGCCAAGCGTGCTGTAGGTGGTGTTGACAACTGTACCAGCCTCGACATTGTCGAAATTGATGGTAGTGGTGGTGGGAGCCTGCGCGGCGGCGTGGCGGGGGGCGGCGATCAGCAGGCCAAGGGTGGCGGTGGTAACAGTGGTGGCAAGCAGGAGGGAAATGGGGAGTCGCATGTCCGAAAACCTTTCATGGCGTCGAATGACCTCAGAATGACCGGGGCCGCGATGCCTCCCGGGGGAAGCATCGCGGCCCAGGGCGGACGGCTTAGTACCCGCCGAAGAGGGCGCGGGCCAGCTTGAAGAATACGTCAGTGTTCTCCTGGATCCCAATGAACTGCTCGAAAGCGCGGTTGCCCGTGCTGTAGGCGTTCACGGGGATGTCGGAGGCGGTGTGGACCGCGTTATCCACTCCGGAAGCCTGACCCCGGATAAAGAAGCCCCTGCTGTCCGGCTGGATAAGACTGTCGGCGCGTCTTACCGGCTGTGTCGCGTAGCCCTTGGAGGCAAGATCCGCTCTGATGTTGTCGGGAAGAAGGCTGTCAACGACGGGGAGCGGACTGGTGAGCCAACTCTCAAAGCGGTCGGCGTTGCCGCCGTATCCGATCAGGAGCTTGCCGTCAATGTCGGTCGCGGCGGGGTAGCCATCGGCGGCGATCGTGTAATTCGGGAATCCGGCTGCCTGATACAGTCCAACGACTCCCTGACGCGCGGGAACGGTGCCTGGATCAACCACGGCTTTGTCGCTAGGAAGGTTTCGAAGGTTCGCAAGGCTGCCGGCGATGCCCGTTGGGCTGGTGAGCGCACCGTTGATGCTGAAGCCCGAGCATTCGTGGTCCGCGAGGACGATCACGACCGTGCCGGGGTTCTGGTCGGCGAAGGTACGGCCTACCTGGACGGACCGGTCGAACTCCAGCATCTCCAGGATGGTGCGGTCGGCATCCATCAGGTGCGACTGCTTGTCGATGTGCGCGCCCTCGACCATCAGCACGAAGCCATTGGTGTTGTTCTTGTTTAGAACGGTGAGTGCCGCCGTGGTCATCTCGTCGAGCATCGGCTGGTCCGGGGCCAGATAATCGTCCACTACGAACGTGGTGCTGCCCGTAAGCGGCGTGCCGCGCCGCTTGGCGATCTTGTCCAGGGAGACATTCATGTTGCCGTAGCCGTACAGGCCCAGCAACTTATCGGGGGTCCCACTGGCAAAGGTGGCATTCAGGTCGGTGAGCGATGAGGTATAGGCGAAACCCGCTGTCTGGAAGTCCGTGATCAGATCGCGGCTGGCGTTGGTCGCCTGGGCCGGGACGCCATAGGCGCTCTGAATATCGGCGGGCAGAGCGGGATGACCGGAGGCGACGGTGCGGCTCGACCCGAACTGACCGGCAGGCAAGAACCAGCGGCGTCCCCCACCCATCAGGACGGCAAGACCGGTGTTGTTGCTTTCGTCGAGATACGCATCGCAGATACCGGTCCCTGCGCCACGGTTGCCGGTGTGCACCGCGTTCGCCGCGGGGGTTGCATCCTCAATGTCCGAGGTCGAGACGATACCCGTTTTGGTGCCGCGTGTCCGGTGCAGGTATTCCGCCAGGTACTCGACGCGGGGCTGGAAGAAGGCGTTGGCGACGGTCGCTGGGAAGACGCCCTCCTGGTTATTGTTGGAATGGTTGCCGGTGGTGTAGCAGCCCATGCCCGGAGCGGAGTCGGTGATGATGGAGTCCAGCGAGTGCGTGGTGACCAGACCCAGGCCGGGGAACTTTTCCATCGCCAGATAATCGTTGGGACGGCCAGCGGTGACGCCGTAGCGCATCAGGCGCGCGGCGGAGCGGTGAGCGGTCCCCATTCCGTCGCCGAGAAAGATAATGATGTTTTTGGATGCCTTGCGGCTGCCGCGCGGATCAATCACCTGGAACTGCGCGCGCACTTCGCTGGTTCCTGTGCCATCGGAGAGGGTCGCCTGCAGCGTGTGGAAACCGGGCGTGGTGACCGAGAAGCCGCGCAGGTTGAAGCCACTGACACCGCTGGTGCTGTCCGTGGAGCTAAAGGTGACCGGGGCGCCGTCCACTGTCAGGGTCGCGCCGATGATGGCGCTTCCCGCGGTCGGTCTACCCTGGACCCGCAGGTCAAAACGCTGACCCACCAGAAATCGGGCGCTGTTGGGCGGGGTCACGGTCACGGTCGGCAGGGCGAGTGCCGGGGCGCTTCCCACCGCAAGTGCGGCGGTCGCGCAGATCAGTCCAAGATTGGGGCGCATTCGTTCGTCTCTCCTCTTTAGAAGGTAAGTAAGGTCGGTGGCGGAGGCAGCCGCGTCACGGTCTGCGGCGAGCGAGGTCCAGAGCGGGCCTGGTGGCGGGAGACTTTTTGGGCTTCCCCGCTTTGGCGGCTAAAGTCGTGGTTTTGCTGGAAGGAAGGTTTTGTGGTCGGTCCAGAATCAGGCGCAGGGAAGAGGTCGTCCCATCCGCCTCGGGGCGATTCCCGATTTCCAAGAGACCGGTGACCACGACCGGGCGGGAGATGCTCTGGATCGTCTGGTTCTTTGCCCCGCGCACGATAACGCGGATGGTTTCCGGCGGCAGATCCCCGGTACCTCCTCCCGCCTCATCGCAGGTGACGGGCCGAGCGCAAAGGAAAAACGCCCCCTTTGGCTGCGCCTCCATGTGTGCCATAAACCCGGTGATCTGCACGCGCTTCCCGTTTAGCTGCTGCACCTTATCGGACAGCTTTAGCTCCCGCGGCGTTGGTACGAAAAACTCCCGGAAGGCAAGGGGGGTCGCCTTTGGAGAGGCCGCTTTGAGGGATTCGGCGGCCTTGCTGGCTGGTGTCGTTTGAAGCGGATGCGCGGAGACCGGGGCAAAGATCGCCGCGAATCCGCTGACGAGGGCAAACTTGAGAAACAGGGTATTTTTCATGATCGAGAACAGCCTCTAGACAACCCTTTCTCGGTTACGGTACCTCAGGGCGTGTTCTCGTTCGTTAAGAGGAGGTTAAGACAAGATTAAGTTTCGGTTAAGCCTGTCTCGGGCCGCATCCGGCGGATACCGGGTCATTCCGCGACCAGCCGTTCCACGTCTTCGGAAAGCACCGCCGGGGAGACCGGGCCGACGTAGGTGCGGACCGCGTGGCCCTTCCGGTCGAGGAGGATACTGGTCGGAAGGGCAGGGGCGGCGAAACGCAGCAGCGGGTCGTCGTCGGGGCGGATCAGCGGGTAGGAGATGCCGTACTCCTTCACATACGGACGCGTGACCGCGAGAACCGATTCCTGGCTTCCCTCGTCCATCATCACGCCAATCACTTCGAAGCCGTGTGCACGGTACCGATCCGCCGCGACCACCAGATCCGGCGTCTCGCGGCGACAGGGCGGACACCAGGTGGCAGCGTAGTTGAGCAGGACCACTCTGCCCCGAAGCGAGGCCAGTTCCCAGGGGGTGCCGTCAGGAAGGGTCGTTCCGCGCAGCGCACGAAACGGTTTGCGCTCACCGGGGGGGCGGAACGGGGTCGCTACCCCCTCGCGGCTTCGGCTGACGCGCAGGGCGTTGCCTGCCGCAACATACGCGACGATCCCCGCTGCCGCGATCCAGAGCCATCGTCGCCGGGTCATGGCTTGAGATACGAGCCTCGACCGGGTTTCGCTCCCGGCGGAGTCTCACTTTCGACGGAGCAGAGCGGCTACTTGGTGACAGCAGGCAGCGCGAGCCACCGGGAGTGCCGGTCGTTGCCGGTCCTTTTCTGCCACTCCGCGAAGGTAGCGTAAGTGAACTCCCGGTCGCGGGCGAAGGCGGCAAGCCGCGGCAGGTCATAGGTGTTCTCATCAGCGACAAAGAACGGAAGAAAGGGGTTTCTGGGATTGCCGAACAGAAAGGCGTCATGGGGACGCGTGTCACGGAAGGTACAGCGGACAAAGTGCGTGCGTGAGGCACGACCGTACTTATCCTGACGGTCGGGGATCCAGTCGCCCTGTTGATTTACGCCGAAGGCATCCGGCAGGTCCGAACGCCGCGCATCTGCGAACGTGTTAAAGCGGCAACCCTCGAAGAACACGTCGCCGCCGTCGAAGAAGTACGGGACATAGGAGACACTGCGACAGTCGCAGTCAACGAAGCGGATGCCGCCCGCCGCGCCGACCGTGACCTTCAGGTAACCATTCTCGAATCGGCAGTTCTCGATGCGACCCGTGCCGCCATGGTTCGGCTTGCTTCCCTGTGTGTCGCGAAAGCCGACGTCCAGCAGCCCGTCGTGCCGCCAGTTCTCCACATGGGTACGGCGCAAGACAAAATCACGCACGCTCTGGATGTAGATACCGTCTTTGTTGCTGCTATCGGCGGTGTTGTCGGCGACCCGGCAGTCCTCGATCAGCAAGTCCATGGAAGGGTAGCGAGGGCGACCAGGATTGGCCGGCAGTATCTTGCCCTCGCCACGGACATTCGCGACCCAGATGCCGGACCCGCTTTTGAAGCCCCCCGAGGCGAGCCGACGCCCCCGGGACTCGGTCCGCCGCAGCGTGGCGGGACCGCAGTCGCGCAGCTCGATATTTTCCCGGTCGAATACGCCCTGAACCAGGCAGTCTTCTATCTGCGTCTTATCGGCATCCCAGATCCGAATGCCACCAGATGCCTCCCGTCCCTCTGTATGCCCGATGACACGCACATTACGCAGCGTAACGTTTCCGCAGGAAAAAAGAAAAATTCCGACATTGCCAAAGTCCCGGCGTGTGAAGCGCAGGTCAATCTCGCAGTCCTCGATGACGACCCGCTGCTTGAATTCGGCCCGGATCACATCTTCGCGCCCGGTGACCGTCAGTTTCTTGCCGCGCAGCAGGAATTCGCCGGTGATAGGCCGCGGTGCGGGCCGTGCCCGCACCGGGTCTACTGCGGAAGGGGGCCGCTTGTCGGCGTTCTGCATGGTAGGCTCTCCTCTTCTCTCCTCTAAAACGCATCAGCCCAAAGATGAAGCGACTCCAGAACCGGGCGACTCACTGCCACGCACGGAGCGCTATTTAAGGCGGGTATCATCAAGCGCGATCGGAAGCCCCCAGCAGTACGGGTTGTATTTGTCGCCGCCGCCGGGGGCCGCGCCGCAGGCGGAACCGTTCTGTCGCTGAAGATTCCCCGATGGGTTCCAGCCAAGAGACCGCTGGGCCGACCACTTCGCATGACCATCCACGTAAACCAGAACCGCGCCCTGGTTATGGCGAGATGCCTGCACGTCGGCGGACTGCCAGACCGGCGGGGTGAACCAGTTTGGGCCTTTGTGGTCCGCGTTGAAAACGTACCAGCCCGCCTGAAAGATCGCGTTGGTGGAATCGGCGATCAGGGCAAGGTCAGCGGGCCGACTCACTTCAGCGGCGGCGATAGGGGAGATTGTCTGCGTGGCATCGGCGCGGTTCACGATATTGGTATTCGCTCCGTACTGGTATTTCGGAAAGGTAAGCCCTGGACTCTCAGGCAAGCCGCGTGACCAGGTGGTCCCGTTCAGCTTGGCAAAATCGTCTGTGTTTTCGGCGCGAACGCGGACGGAGGGACAGGCAAACACAGCATCGTTTTTGATATAGGGCTGAAGCAACGCCATCCATTCCACATAGTTGCGATCATTCGCCGCGCCATAGCCGACCGCGACCGCCCCGGGATTGTTGCGCGGCGAGACATTGGCGACGTAGGTATCATCGTAATCCTGTGCGTACTGCATCGCCGCGAGGCCGATTTGCTTCAGATTGCTGGTGCAGGATGTCTGCCTTGCCTTCGCCCTCGCCTGAGCGAAGACGGGAAAAAGGATCGCGGCAAGAATCGCGATAATGGCGATCACAACCAGCAGCTCGATCAGGGTGAATCCGCTGCTTCGACCCGCGCGGGGAGATGCAGGCAGGGTGCGGACCGATTTCGGCGATTTTGTCTCCATGACAGTTCCTTTTCAGACCGCTTCATTGGCGGTGTGGCGACGATGACGGAAGGGACGGCGACGACAGTGACGGTGACGACAGAGAGGACGCCAAGTCGGGGGATGGGGCATTGATATTGGGCGCGGTAGTGCCCCGTGCGATCAGTTCGGTGGAAACGAGAATCCGGCGTTCGTCCGGCGAGGCGGTGCCCGCAAGCAGGTCGCAGAGCGCGAGGGCGGCGCTGCGACCCATCATTTCTAGTGGCTGACGGATCGTGGTCAGAGGAGGTGAAACCGTGGTCGCAAGCACGGAGTCATCAAACCCCATGATGGAGAGTGTCTCTGGAACGCGCAACCCAAGGTCCGCTGCCGCCCGCAGGATCCCTACCGCCGCGCCGTCGTTGTAGCAGAATACAGCGGAAGGCGGATCCGGCAGTCCCATCAGTGATCTCAGAATCTCCACTCCGGACTCGTCATACTTACGGGAGATCAGAGCGGGGTCAACGGCAATGCCATGTTCCGCAAGGGCCGCGACATAGCCGCTGTAACGGTCTGCGAAGTTCGCGGAACGCAGCGAATCCGTGACGTATGCGATCCGCCGATGTCCCAGACCCAGCAGGTACTCCACTGCCTGCCGTGCGCCGCCCACATTATCGGCATCCACGAATCCGATCCCCGCTGGAACGTGCCGACTGAACAGCACGACACTGGGCAAGCGCGCATCGGCCAACTCCGCGAGCAGAGGGTCCATCAGAACCGGGGCTATCAGCAGCAGCCCATCCACGCGCCGATCCAGAAACGATTCCACAGGAGGGGCGGCGGCGATGCTGACCGGAAGTCCCGTGTAAAGCACCAAGTGGTACTCGCGCTCCTGGGCCGCCTCGGAGATGCCCGCCAGAACACGCATCATGACAGGATCGGAGGGGATGATGCCTCGTGCATTGTTGAAATGAACGCCGAGTGCCTGGGAGCGGCCTTCGCGCTGCGCGGTGACGATGGCGCTTTTAACGTAGCGAAGGTCGCGAGCGGCCTGCTGTACCCGTTCGCGCGTCCGGGTCGGAATTGCTTCTCCCCCACGCCCATTCAGAACAAACGAAGCGGTGGTCGCTGAGACACCGGCTCGCTGCGCCACATCGGCGAGCGTGACATGCTTTGCCCGCTGATTATCTCCTGTGCTGAGCCGACGAGTTGCCACAATGCCACCCTTTCGGAGTAGAAAAGATTAGTAAAGCCGGTTTACTAACCGAAAATACTATAGCACCCTCTCCTCAGGCTGTCAAGGACCTTCATCATTCCCACTGGACCGATCCAAGAAAATTTAGAATACTAGAACATAAGGTTGCGGAAGAGAGCGGGAGCCTGTCGAACCTGTCTTCGAATGCATCCACAAAAACTGGCCAGACCGGATTTCGAGAGAAACGACATCATTATGAACCGCGGAAAAATCCCAAACTTATTCCTCCCTCCTGCGTGGCTGTGTTGGCTCACCGCCGCCGGGGCGCTTGTCGTGACCGCCGGAGTAGCGTCCGCCACTGCGGCCTCCCGTATCGTGCCCACGAGCGCTCCCACAGTCCTCGCCGCCTTCGATGCCCCGTTTTTGTTCGCCTATGGGACCTGGGACGGCAAAGCAAAGATCGAAAACAGACGGGTCGTGCTTACCGCAAACGGCCTGACTCCCAAGGGCGGCGCCGGCTGTAATGTCGCGCTTGATCTGAGGGCGTCCGCAAACCGCTCTCCGGTCCTTCGCGTCCGTGCCGGTTCCAAAAACACCCTGCGGACCCTGAAGCTGCTCCTCATAGGGACGAAAGAAGGCAGCCATTCGTTTGAGTTTCCGCTTCCTGGCACGCCCACCAGCGATTTTGTCACCATTCCTGCTAAAAACGCCGCGACTCTCGCCCAGCCGAATGCCAGCGAAAAGGGCGGGATAGATCTATCCAGTGTGACACAGTGGCAACTTCAGGGCGACTGGGGCGGCGATGGGGCAGTGGACGTCATCGTGGATGCGGCAATCACGCTCCAAGATCCTGACCTGGTTCAGAAAGCCGCTGCCCTCGCGGAAAAGCAGCAGCGCGACACTGCGGCGGCGGCGCGGGCAAAGCGCGATCTCGCCGAGGCCCGTGAAAAATACGGCAAACGCTCGCCGCTTTCCCCGACTGTCACTCAGGTCAGCCGGGTCGCGCCAGATGTCGTGGCGATCACCATTAAGGCGGGCCGGATCGAGCCAGGCCATTACGAACCCTACTTGCCGCAGGCGGGCGACACCACTCGTGCGGATGGCAGCGCGATGATTTTGAAACGCGGTGGCAAGGAGATCGGCTATCTGATCGGAGTTCGCAAGGATGGATTCGTTGCCTTCGAGACGTTCTCTGGTGACCCCCTTTTGGACGATGCCGCGGAAAACGCCGCGAACTATACAGTGCAGAGCGCAACGGATCCGGGTTTCGTGCAGGGTGTTCAGCCAGCCGCAGTTTGGCGCAAATCCAAGCCTACCGATTGGGCCCAGCCGACCAGACAATTTGTCTGGTCGCACATCGTGTACCTGAAGCTGCCCAGGCCGCTGACGTCGGGCAAAACCTACACCATCCGGTTCGCTGACG
>JACMJB010000361.1 GCA_014380815.1 Armatimonadota bacterium | reverse complement strand
GGAATGGGTGGGATGCGGCGGCGCGGGGGGAGGTCCAGTCCCCTCGCGCTGCTCTAGGTACCTATTTGATTGGGCGAGGTCAGCGTCACCGGTCGTTCACCGGCTTGCTTATCTCCGACCTTTGCGGTCGGTATTAGGATACACAGGCTTTTCCCGTTTGTCAACACCACTGCCCGCCGCGCAGTCTGAGGCAGAGAAGGTTGACAGCGGTTTTTCCCGACCGTACAATCTTCTTTGGAACGGAAATGGTTCAAAGATGCCGGTCGCCGCACTTACCACGCTGGGCTGTAAGGTCAATCAGTACGAAACGGAAAAGATCGCCGAAGACTTCGCCCGCGCGGGCTTCACGCTCACCGATTTCGATGCCCCCGCCGATGTTTATGTCATCAACTCCTGTTCGGTGACCGAATCGGCGGACAAGAAGAGCCGCTACCTGGCACGCAAAGCCGCGCGGACGAACCCCGATGCGGTCGTTGTGATGACCGGCTGCCACTCGCAGATGGCCTTCGATGCGGGCGAGACGGTGGACGGCGCGACCCTTCTAGTTCCCAATCACGAAAAGATGGCGACGTTCCGCCGTGTCGCGGAGGCGCGCCCCGACATCCTCGCCTACTCGTCGTCGCCCGCCACCCTCCTTCCGCCGCGTGGCAGCCGCACCCGCGCAACCCTGAAAGTACAGGACGGCTGCGAGCACTTCTGCGGCTTCTGCTCGATCCCCTTCACGCGTAAGGTGCTTGATTCGCGTCCCTGGCGCGAACTGGTCACGGAGGCCGGTGAGATCGCGGCTTCCGGGACTCGCGAGATCGTGGTGACCGGGGTCTGCGTCGGCGCGTACAACGCGGACACGGGATCGGGCGGACCGGACCTCGCCGGGCTGTTGCTTCGGATCGCGGACCAGCCCGGCGTTGCACGGGTGCGGCTGTCGTCCATCCAGCCGATCGAGGTCAGCGACGCTCTCATAGACGCCTTCGCTTCTCACCCGAACCTTTGTCCGCATCTGCATCTCTCCTGTCAGAGCGGCGATGATACGATACTTTCCGCGATGAACCGGCCCTACTCCACCGCTTTTTTCAAGGACCTGGTCTGCCGCCTGCGGGCCGCGATCCCCGATCTTGCGCTGACCACGGATCTGATCGTCGGCTATCCCGGCGAGTCGTGCGAGATGCACGAGAATACGCTGGCGTTTGCGCGCGAAGTCGCCTTTCAGCGCACCCATGTGTTTCGCTACTCGTCGCGCCCCCGAACCCATGCGGAAACCCTCGCGGACGATGTTTCGTTCGAAGAGAAGAAGCGACGTCATGCCACGTTGCAGGCTATCGTGGACGAAACGAACCACACCTTTACCTCCCGCTACATCGGGGAGACACTGCCGGTTCTGGTGGAGGGTAAGCATGGTGACGGAGGTACGGTGAACGGACACACCCCGAACTACCTCAAAGTGACCTTCGCGGGGCCGCGCGAGTTGATGGGACAGATCGTCCCTGTCCGCCTGACCGGTGTGACGGACAGCGGCGATGCGGTCGGTGAGATCGCCCTCTCCCCCGCCGACCTCGCCACCCATGTCGCCGCTGCGCCCAAACACCGCGCGGTAGAATTCCAGCCGCTGGCGATGGCGGGATAGGAAGGCTCAGGAGTTCCCACTTCGCACCGTCATTCTCTAGGCCGGGGGCGGAGACTCATTCGCGTTTACAGGTGAGGGGCGGTTGGCGCCGCGAACCTCGAGACGGATCGTGACCTCGCGACCTGCCGGAAGCAGGACTCGAAGCGGATACGCCTCGAAACCGGGTACGGGGTTGAAGATGCGTTCGGCGGAGTCCCCCTGCGGAAGCGGGATGCCGGCTTCTACATGCAGCACTCCCCCCGGCTTTTCCACGGTCAGTTCCCGTTCACCGTTCTGCGTGATCGTCTCCGAACGGGTGGCGATCAGTGGCAAGATCAGCGTCGCCCCTGCGCCTACCTGGGCAGTCATCGCAAACGCCTCGCCCTCGAATCGGTACCGAAGTAGGAAGGCGGTCTGGCGGAACGCGGCGGCGCTTTTGAGCGACCGCAGACGCCGCCCGACGGCCCGGCTTACATCCTGACGCAGCGAGAGATGCCGCTGATCCACCTGTTCTACCCCCAGATGCCCCCGAACGGTGACGGTCACCGCATCGGCATCGCGGGTGCAGGAGACCTGCGCATCGGTGGCGAGAAGGCTTCGATATGCCTGCCCGTCCTGCTCCAGAAGTAGATGTGGTGTCAGGCACTGCGGCGGGTCCGGCAGCCGCCACGGCTGCATATTTCCCGGCTCAAGCTCGCGGTACCGGGTCATGCTGGCGGCAAAGACCGGACCCAAGGCCGCGTGCCAGAGCAGCGAAAGCGCCCCGCCGCTGGGGTGCTCGCCCGGGGACTGGTACTTCCAGTCATAATTGGTGACCGTGGCTCGCCAGGACGACCAGGCGATCAGGTGGGTCGCGATCTCCGGAAACCGGCGTATCGGTTCTGTTCCCGCTTCCCTGGGCAGCGCCACGGCTGCCGGCCTCGATGACGCCGGTACGGCGACCGCCGCCGCCGTGGGTTCATTTTGCAGCGCCGGGGTGTCCAGGGCGGCGGCAAGCGCTTTCGCGTGGCAGAACGTATGGTGGACGCAGGGCAGGTCGCCGCGCTGGAACAGGTGTGGCCCGCCGTAAAGCAGGCCGTTTTGCGTGCAGGACTCCAGCAGGCTCAGGTTCCGGTCGGCAGCGAGCAGAAAGCGGTCGTCGTAGGCGGCCAGCAGGGCAAGCGCGGACTGGCAGCCGTCGGATGTCCGGCTTCCCCAATAGGTCCACTTGTAGCTGCGGGAACCCCAGCTATTATCCCAGGCCCCATCGGGAAGCAGGAATTCCAGATGACTCTGCAGGGACCGGACCGCGACCGCCGTTGCCGCTTCATCACCGAGAAGATGGGCGCAGAGCGCGAGGCCGGGCAGTGATTCCTCGACATTGTAGCCAAGGTCTATCGCCCGGCAGCCACGGGGGCTGAATCCGTCTTTAGGCTGGCCTTCTCCGAAAAGCAGCGCGTTTTCCGTTTGGAAGTAGGGCAGGCATCGGTGCAGGGTCTCCCGCGCCTGCTCTCGGTAACGGGCGTCCTCCAGCACCACTGCACAAACCGCCAGAGCCGCCGCCGCCGAAACCGGATAGTTGATGTTGGCTTGCCAGATGTCGTACCCCATGAGAAAGTCCGCGCCGCGCTGCAGACGGTCTCGCCAGCGCGCCTGATCCGCGTCTTCCAGCAGGTCGCCATGGTGACGCAGCGCTTCGCCAAGTGCCAGGAGGCTGAAAACGGTGATACCCTTCCAGCTATGACCGGTCGGTTCGTTCAGAAATGCGCCGTCCGTTGTGGTGACGCAATCCGACCAGTCGAGCAGGCGCACGGCGGCATCGCGGTATGCCTCGCTCTGGAGCACGCGCGCCTGATACAGAAGGGGATATACGGCATCCGCGCTGCGTCCGTGGATGCGGGCGCAAGCAGGGCACAGGATGCCCCCGCTCAGTCCGCCGATCCCGGCGGTGGTTTTGTCCACCTGCAGTTCCCGCAGGGCGCGGCACCAGTCGGTGAGCAGGGCACCGTATCGGTCCCGGCGACGCATCAGCGGCGTGGAGGCGAGAGCGGCGGTTTCATCCATCACCGTCTCTGTTCGAGAGGGTGACAGCGGTTTCCTCTATGGGGTTTGCGAGGCCGTGCCACGAGTGTCCGGAAGCGAACCGGACGCACCCACCGGCACCCGCGCCACGCTGACCAGCGCAATCGTCAAAAGCGCCGCCAGTAATGCAAAACAGAAGATTGTACGTTCCATGCGTCCCATAGCAGCATTCCCGACGGTCCCACTGACTTTATCGGTTTGGAACCGTCCTTTGCTTAGACGCTTCGGAAGCCATTCCGGTGACACCGATTGCAGTGAATTTTTCCACGGACCGCCGCGGCGGCGGGGAGCCGGGTCGGCGGCTCTGGGATATTTTAGCGGGCACTCATCAGCCATCACCGGCAGCCATCACCGGCAGCCGGAAACAGATGCCGGTATACTGTGCTGCGTTATTGGAACGCTTCTTCGCCGTCGGTGTGCCGCCGCAGGCGTCCCGCTGCGCCTTTGTCCCTGTCTTTCGAGGTATCGTCATTCCTATTCCACCCGAAGAAATGGAGATCTGTCTCCAGGTACTACAGAAAATCGCCGACTCCCACGGGGCGATTGCCCGGACGGACCGCTTTAATGGGCTGGTCTCCAGGGTCTATCGCGAAGGCAAACGTCGTGATCTCTACGAGGAGCGGCGACGGCAGCTTCGGGAGGATCGCGCGCTGCAGTCCACGACCGCGATGGTGCAGATACAGCGAGACGCCCTGCCCGCCGCCGCTGCTTTGCTTTCGTCGTCCACGCCTGCGGAGACCGGGGGCCGGGGCCGGACGCTCAATCAGCCGGAGTGCTGCTACATCTGCAAAGAGGACTACACCGAGGTCCACTTTTTCTACCATCTGCTTTGCCCGAAGTGCGCCGCCTACAACTACCAGATGCGCGACTTGAGCGCGGATCTTCGTGGGCGCACCGCTCTGGTGACCGGGGGTCGCGTCAAGATCGGGCACCAGATGGTGCTCCGTCTGCTGCGCGATGGGGCAAAGGTGATCGTCACGACCCGTTTCCCCCACGCCGCCGCCCGCCGGTTCCATGCGGAATCGGATTCGGCGCGCTGGGCCGACCGGCTGCATCTTTACGGACTCGATCTGCGCAACATCCCCGCGGTCGAATCGTTCGCGCGCCACCTTTTGCTGGCCGAGCCGCATCTGGACATTCTGATCCACAATGCCGCGCAGACGATCCGCCGACCGCCGGGCTTTTATCAAGACCTGGTGGCGCAGGAGCTGAACCCCCAGGACACGCTGTCACTCAAGGCACGCGGACTGGTCCTTCAGGGCGCACCTTCCACGCTGGCGATCTCGGACAGTTCCGTTCTGCTTCCCTCAGTCCTGCCCACGGTGAAGGACGTTCTGCCCGCCGACACACTGGAGGATCACGAGGAGCGCGCGGACTCGCGAGACCGCAATAGCTGGCTGCTCCGCCTTGATGAGGTCGGCGCGCCGGAGATGCTGGAGGTCCAGCTAGTCAACGCCGTCGCTCCTTTCCTGCTCAACAGCCGGCTCAAGGCGCTGCTGATGCGCTCCCCGCACGCCCGACGATTCATCGTCAATGTGTCGGCGGTTGAAGGGCAGTTCACGCGCCATAAGACCGTCTTCCACCCGCATACCAATATGGCAAAGGCCGCCCTGAATATGATGACGCGCACCTCCGGCGAGGACTATGCGCGCAGCAAGATCTATATGAACAGCGTGGATACCGGCTGGGTGACCGACGAGAACCCCGCTCCCAAGCGGACCCGTCTTCAGGAGGACGAGGGCTTTTTCCCGCCACTCGACATCGTAGACGGCATGGCGCGCATCTATCATCCCATCGCACTGGGGATCGAAAGCGAAGAGGAGCCGTTTTTCGGCCGTTTTCTGAAGGACTATGCCCCCTGTCCCTGGTGATGCACCCCGTCGGGGAAACGGGAAAAGACGAACTCCCGATCGAAAACCCATAAACACCCAGGGATCGCGCGCGCTGGGTCCGTGCCGCAATTTGACAGTTTTGGCCTTGTTGGGCTAAGATGATCCACCAATCCCAACAGCACTATTGTTGGCCTCAGCGCCGAAGCCACGTACCCGTCACCCCGCCAGGCAAACCCAGCCTCGTGGGCCAGTCTGGTGCGTGGTTTTTCGTTTCCCGGTTACTCTGGCACCGTTCGGACGGGGACGGGCCTTCGGGGAACGCACGAGCAAAATCAAAACCGTCCCATATCCTATTTGTGTTTTACAGGGGGAAGTTCAGCAATGAAGTCGACCACGGGCAGGCAGGAAGCGATCGCCGCAGTCATCAACTACACGCCGTTTGTAGATGCCATTGACCTTGAGGGGGAGACCGCCCTCTCGCTCTATGGCACCAATGTCTTTAACGACAAGGTAATGCGCGAGCTTCTTCCCAAATCCGTTTATAAGTCGCTGCAGCGGACCATCGAGCGGGGCGACAAACTCGATTTCGCCATCGCGGATGCGGTGGCGTCCGCGATGAAGACCTGGGCGCTCGGCAAGGGCGTCACGCACTTTACCCATGTTTTTTATCCCTTGACGAGCCTGACAGCGGAAAAGCATGACAGCTTCTTTGAACCGGATGGCAAGGGCGGCACCATCGCCCAATTCGCGGGCAGCGCGCTGATCCAGGGCGAGCCGGACGCGTCCTCGTTCCCATCCGGCGGTATCCGTTCGACCTTTGAGGCCCGTGGCTACACCGCCTGGGATGTCACCAGCCCCGCCTACATCTACGAGAACCCGAACGGCAACACGCTCTGCATCCCCACCGCCTTTCTTTCCTGGACCGGCGAGGCACTCGACCATAAGACCCCTCTGCTCCGCTCCATGCAGGCCTTGAACACCCAGGCCCAGCGGATTCTGAAGCTCTTTGGTCATAGTGATCCGGGCATGGTGACCGCCACGGCGGGGCCGGAACAGGAATACTTCCTGATTGACCGCAATTTTTACTTTGCGCGCCCCGACCTTCTGAGCGCGGGACGGACCCTGTTCGGGGCCAAGCCGCCCAAGGGGCAGGAGTTCGAGGACCATTATTTCGGGGCGATCCCAGAGCGCGTGCTTGCCTTTATGATGGAGTCCGAGCACGAAATGTATAAGCAGGGGATTCCGATCAAGACGCGCCATAATGAGGTCGCGCCCGGTCAGTTCGAGATCGCCCCCATCTATGAAAGCGCGAACCTCAGCCACGACCACCAGCATATGATTATGCTGACCCTGCAGCGCATGGCAGCCAAGTACGGCATGGCCTGCCTTCTGCACGAAAAGCCTTTTGCCGGGATCAATGGATCGGGAAAGCATGTGAACTGGTCGCTTGGCTGCAAGCTCGGCAACCTGCTGGACCCCGGTGATACCCCCCACGACAACGCCCAGTTCCTCGTTTTCTGCGCCGCCACGATCCGAGCGGTCCATAAGTACTCGACACTGCTGCGCTCGACGGTGGCTTCGACGGGGAATGACCACCGCCTGGGGGCCAACGAGGCCCCGCCCGCGATTCTTTCGATCTTCCTGGGCGAGCAACTGGAGGATGTTTTCACGCAGCTGAAGGCGGGTCCGGCGAACCGCTCCAAGCTGTCGGGAACGCTGACCGTTGGGGTAGATACGCTTCCTACCTTGCCGCGTCATGCGGGCGACCGCAACCGCACCAGTCCCTTCGCCTTTACCGGCAACCGGTTCGAGTTCCGGGCCGTGGGTTCCAGTCAGAGCATCTCCTGGCCTCTGGTGGTGATGAATTGTGTTGTCGCCGAGTCGCTGGACTTCATCGCAACCGAGATGGAGCGCGAAATGGCGGGCGATTCCGCCAAGCTGAACGGGGCGGTCCAGAAGGTCCTGCAGGGGATCGCCGTGGATCACAGCGCCGTCATTTTCGGCGGGAACGGATACTCCGAGGAGTGGCATCAGGAGGCGGAACGACGCGGCCTGCCGAACCTGCGGAACACGGTCGAGGCGCTTCCCGCACTGAAAGACCCGGCGAATATCGCGGTGCTGGGCAAGTATCAGGTGCTGTCGGAGCGGGAAGTGCTGAGCCGCTACGACATCTGGCTGGAGCGGTACTGTCGCGACATCAACACGGAAGGGATGCTGGCCCTCGATATTGCCCGGACCAAGATCCTTCCCGCCGCCCTTACGTACCAGGCTCAACTCACCTCGCTGGCACTTGATCTCAAAAGCCTGGGCAAGACGCCGAGCACGACGCTGCTGGATCAGATTCTGGGGATGACAGGGGCACTTGAGGCCGGGATCGCGAGCCTGGAGCACGAACTTGCCCATGAGGATGCCGACGACCTGCTGACCCACGCACGACATTTCCGGGACAAGGTGATTCCTGCCATGAGCCAGATCCGGAGCGCGGCGGATGCGCTCGAGGGCGTGCTGTGCGACGAGGTATGGCCGCTACCCACGTATCAGGAGATGCTGTTCATCAAGTAGGATAGGCTGTCGCTTTAAGACCCCCTCATCGCCTTTCCGGGCGGCGAGGGGGTTTTGCCATCCTCCGGACTACAAACCCTGCGCTTCAACCGGCGGACGGTACACGCGGATCGCCCGGATCGAGGCCGCATCCCGGGGGCTGTCTGCGATCAGCGTGAGGGTATGCGCGCCGTTCGGAATCCCCTGCGCGACCGTGACAGCGGATTCTCGGGAAGGGTCCGGCACCGTTTCGAGAGGCGTGATTTCGTTCCGAAACTGGGGCAGGACCTGCCACTTTACTTCGTAGCCGACCGGGACGACCTCCTTTCCAAAGCCTCGGAAAAAGGCATCCGGCGCTATTTTTACCCGTCGCGATCCGGAGACGAATGGTGTCCTGCTGTCGCCATTGCCATCGGGACCCGTGATGGAGCCGGTCACGGCGTAGGCCCACGACGACGAATCCGGCGCCGCCGAGGTGACTTTCAGCGTCCACGTTTCCGCAACAAGCGGTGCATCATGATCCACACGCACCAGCGCAAATGGTCCCGCCCATGGGTTCGGCGTGGGCCGCGTGATCCGGTACGCTCCTTCCAGATCCCCCGGTTTTCTGCCATCAATCAGGACCTGCACCCTCTTTGCAGCGGTTCCACTTGCCAGGATTAGGTCCACCCGATTTCCCTGAAACGGCATTTCCAATCGGCTACCCTTCCATGCCGCTTCTTTGCCTCCTTTGCCGACATCGGTGACACGTGTCAGCTCCTGC
>JACMJB010000360.1 GCA_014380815.1 Armatimonadota bacterium | reverse complement strand
TCTGAACGGGGTGGTCGGCACGACGACAGGTGGTTTCTACGTCTGGGGGGTAAACCGCGGAACGGGTACCGCGGGCTTCAGCAGCCTGGGACTGGACGGCGTCCTTTTCGACTCGGTAGTCATTGTCCGTCCCAATGGGGCTAGCCAGGTGATCGTCGGCGGAGTCCCGACCACCCTTGGCAGCGGCATTAACTTCTCCGGAAACACCCTGTCCGCTTTGGTGTCGGGATCGCTACTGCCCTCGACCGGATTTGCGCCAAGTCAGTACACAATCAATCTGTGGCCCCGAACCGCGAGTACCCTGAGCAATGGGGCTGTCGGAGGCAATGCCGCGATCTCGGACTTTGCCCCCAACAATAGCAATGTTCTGGTCACGACCACGGCCCCGGAACCGGGAAGCCTGACCCTGGCAATGCTGGGGGGCCTGACGGTCGCAGGGACGATTCTGCGCCGACGCCGCGCCTGAGACCTGTGGGACCTGGCGAAACGACAACGACCCCGCGCCATCGCGGGGGGTCGTTGTCGTTTCGCGGGCGGCAGAGCTACTTGCCGAGCCACTTCTTGATTCGGTAGACAGTGGTATCCCGGTGTAGTTCCGCGATGGCGCGGGTCAGTGGGATCTCCTTGGGGCAGACCTGGACGCAATTCTGAGCGTTCCCGCACGAAGCGATGCCATCGGCCTGGGTGATCGCCTCCAGACGCTCGTCGGCGTTCATCTTGCCGGTCGGGTGCGAATTGAACAGGCGAACCTGCCCCAGCGCCGCTGGCCCGATGAAGTTGCTATGCTCATTCACCTGCGGGCAGGCTTCCAGGCACGACCCGCAGCTCATGCAGCGCGAGAAGTCGTAAGCAAGCTGCTGCTCCCGCTGGCTCATGCGGGGGCCAGGGCCAAGGTCGTACGTGCCATCCACCGGAATCCAGCCCTGGATCTTCTTCAGATTCTCGAACATCTTTGAGCGGTCCACGCACAGGTCCCGCACGACCGGGAACTTGCTCATCGGATCTAGCCGAAGCTTGCGGACGTTACCGGTCAGTGGTGCGACCTTATCAATCAGGGCAGAGCAGGCCTGACGTACCCTGCCGTTGATCCGCATGGTGCAGGAGCCACATACCTCTTCGAGGCAGGCCTGCTCCCAGGTGACCGGCGCGGCTGCCTTGCCAGAGGCAGTGACCGGGTTCTTCTGAATCTCCATCAGCACCGAGATGACATTCATTCGGGGGCGATAGGGGATGTGGAAGGTCTCCTCATACGAGGCCGAGTCTGGGCCTGCCTGTCGCTTGATTGTCACCTCGATCGTGACGCTGTTCTGCACCTGCGCTAGCCGCTGCTGCGTTTCGCCGCTCGCGGAAATCTCACGCTCGGTATTTTCACTGCTCTTGGTTCCGGCAAGCGCGCCGGTTAGCATGGATAATGCGATCATTTTGTTCTCTCCGGGATTCTAATTCGCGCCGCCCCTGCCGGGTTTGATATCCGCCATATTGGGCGAAGTCTGCGAGGCTTCCGTTCCGCCGCCGCCATCGCGCGGGTGGCCGCCCGCTGGTGCCGTGGAGAGCGGGTCGTTCTCCCCAAACCCCCCGTTCACGGTCTCTTCGCCCGGAATCTGAAAGGGGACTGTCCGGCCCTCCGCATGCTCGCCGCCCGCACTGCCGTTGGCGTATCCATTCGCGTGACCGTTGGCATGCCCATTTGAGTGCCCATTGGCATGACCGTTCAGCACGCCGTTCACGGACTCGCCGTTCTTGGCATAGCCATTAGCGTGCCCGTTCATCCCGTTGACACCCACCGGCACCTTGCCATGACCGTTCAGGGCAATCGGGGTTACCGAGGCGGGAGCCTTCGGGGCATCGTCGGTGTACTTGCGGGCGCGTGGCGTGATCTGAGAAAGGTCTACGGCATCATAGCGGATCTCGGGACCATCCGGCGTATACTCGGCGACCGTTGTCTTCAGGAACTTCTCATCATCGCGGGTCGGGAAATCGGGCTTGTAGTGCGCGCCACGGGACTCATCCCGCTGCAGCGCACCCTTTGTCATGATCTCGGCCAGGGTCAGCATATTCCAGAGCTGCCGGGTGTAGGGGATCACCTGGTTGGTCCAGCTCGCAGCATCAGCGGTACCGATCTTGTTGTACCGCTCCTTCAGTTCCGCGATCTTGGCTAGCTGCTTCTCCAGGCGGTCGTTGTAGCGGACCACGGTCATATTTTCGGTCATCGTCTCGCCAAGCTCACTGCCCAGCTTGAACGGATTTTCCGACCCACTCATGGTCTTGATCCGCTCGTACTGCTCGGTGCGTGACCGAACCTGCGCGCCAAACTCCGCCTCGGAGCCGTCCGGGTGCCGCTCAAGACCATCCGCGTATTTGCAGACGGCGGGACCTGCGATCTGACCGGAGGTCAGGCACGACAGCAGCGAGTTCGCGCCCAGGCGGTTTGCGCCGTGGTACTGGTAGTCACACTCCCCAACTGCGAATAGACCGTCAATATTGGTCATGTGGTAGGGTGTCGTCTCCGGGTTCGTACCGTCGTTCACCCACAGGCCACCCATCGAGTAGTGGACCGCGGGGAAGATCCGCATCGGAACGTCCCGTGGATCGTCCCCGACGAACTTTTCGTAGATCTCAAGGACCCCGCGCAGCTTGAGGTCAAGTTCCCGGCGGTTGATATGGGTGACATCCAGGTAGACCTGGTTCTGTCCGAAGACGCCCATCTTGTCGTCCACGCACTTAGCGAAGATCTCACGGGTGGCAATGTCACGGGGCACAAGGTTGCCGTACTTCGGGTACTTGGTCTCCAGGAAGTAGTCGCGCTCGTTCTCAGGAATGTCCTGGCCCTGCCGCGTATCTCCCTGCTTCATCGGGACCCAGACGCGGCCCCCTTCGCCACGAACGGATTCGGAGATCAGTCGCAGCTTATCCTCGCCGGGAACCGCTGTGGGATGGACCTGCACGAACTCACCGTTTGCGTACCACGCGCCCTGCTGGAAGACAGCTCCCGCCGCCGTCCCCGTGTTGATCGTCGAGTTGGTAGACTTGCCATAAACGATCCCAGGTCCGCCGGTCGCGAGAACGACGGCGTCGGCAGCGAAGGACTTGACCTCCATCGTGCGGAGATCCTGCACCACGATGCCAACGCACTTGCCCGCGCCATCCTGGTCGCGGACGATGCCCAAAAACTCAAAGAACTCGTACTTGTTGACCTTGCCCGCGACCTCCCAGCGCCGCGCCTGCTCGTCTAGGGCGTACAGTAACTGCTGGCCCGTGGTCGCGCCCGCGTAAGCGGTGCGGTGCATCAGGGTCCCGCCAAAGCGCCGAAAGTCCAGCAACCCCTCATTGGTGCGGTTGAACATGACGCCCATACGGTCAAGCAGGTTAATGACACCCGGCGCGGCGTCGCACATCGTCTTGACAATGGTCTGGTTCGCCAGGAAGTCACCACCGTAGACCGTATCGTCCAGGTGGATGCCGGGAGAGTCGCCCTCTCCCTTGGTGTTGACCGCGCCGTTGATGCCCCCCTGCGCGCAGACGGAATGGGACCGCTTCACTGGAACGAGTGAGAACAGGTCTACGCTGCCGCCCGCCTCGGCGACCTTGACTGTGGTCATCAGCCCGGCGAGGCCGCCCCCGACGACGATCACCTTTGCTTTAGTTGGTGCTGCCATTCTTTGAAGATTCTCTTTCCGTTCGTTACTGCTGCGTGGGTGCGGCGGACTCCGCCGGAGCCGCGCCCGTGGAGGCAGGTGAGTCACTGACTACGCCGCCGGGGCCATCTACCGGCTTCGCACCGGGGACTCCCGCCGCAGGCGCACCGGGCAGCCGTTCTACCAGATCGTCCAGATCTTTGTAAACCTCGGTGATCGGGACACCATAGTTCCTGCTTTCCGGGGGAGGGCTGACATACGGTCGGTGTGCCAGGGTGTAGAAGTTCAGCGAAGTCCAGATACCGATCACCGCGAGTGCCGATCCGACCCCGGACCACAGAACGGCGCTGATCTTCTGCGCGGTATTACCGACCGTGATTCCCCAGCGGATCCCGAAGTTGAACAGCCCATTTCCCAGGTGGAACGATGCCGCCAGTATCCCCACAATGTACAGGGCCGTATACCAGGGACTACTGAAACGGAACATCATCGCATCATAGGAGATCGCGCGAAATCCAGCCTCGTGGGAGGTGGAAAGCTCGAAGGCCTTCTTGATACCCCAGGTAGACCAGGTATGGTAAGCGATATACCCGAAGGCGACTACGCCGGACCAGCGCTGCAGGGTATACAGCCAGTTTCGACCATAGCCGTAGTAGGAGATGTTGCCGCCCGGCCCCTGCATCTCCGCGACGATCAGCATGCCATAGATGGCGTGAAATAAAAGCGGCAGAAAGACGATCGCCCACTCCAGGATTGCGACAAACGGCAGGTACCCGAACACGGAGACGACCGTGTTAAACTCCGTCCGGCCCCGAAGGCTATACGAGTTCGCGACCAGGTGCTGAATCATGAAAAAGCCGATGGGAAATAAGCCCGTCAGCGACATCAGCTTGTGCAGCAAAAATGAATCCCGGAAGCGGGCGCGGCTTCCCGGCTGTCCGTCTTTGATTATAGTGGTGGCCATGCGACCGAAAATTCCTTCCAACGCTTCTCTGCTATGAATGTTTGCAGCGGGGAAATAATAAGAGACGCTATTACTCGGAAGTGTACCGTTCTGCCAGTCAGAAGTAAAGCAGATTTATCGCATAACGGTTATCGCCGAAACCGATGTAAATCTCGTCACCGAGGCAAGCACGCCGGCCATTGCGATCTCATACTCGCAGAGCACTGCCAAAGGAAGAGATCATAGAACGTGGTTGCTTCTGACAATCTATGGCAGTTAATGGCGCTGTTTTCAGAAGCCTTGCAAATATCTGGTATACTGATTATAAGTAAACCGGAGAAACCCTTTATGGACCTGGATTCACTACGGCTTTTTGTGGACCTTGCGAGCACCCATTCGTTCTCGAAGACGGCGGAGCGAAACTATATGTCGCAATCAGCGGTTTCGCAGCGCATCCGCTCGCTCGAAGGCGAGTTCGGGCAGATTCTGGTGGAGCGGGGCAAGGGGCGTCCCGGCGCGCAGTTCACCGAATCGGGTCTGCGGCTGCTCGATGGGGCACGGGAGATCCTGGGGCGCGCGGATGCGCTGAAGCGTGAAATCGCGGAGATGGGCGGCGCAGTCGGCGGAATCCTGCGGGTCGCGACCGTCTACTCCATCGGGCTTCATGCGCTCACCCCGCGCCTCACCGCGTTCCTCGCACTTTATCCCCAGGTGAATCTGCATCTGGAGTATCTGCGCACCGACCGGATCTATGACGCCGTGACTGGAGGGGCGATTGACTGCGGGATCGTCGCTCTTCCGCGCGAGCGTCCCCAAATCGAGATACTGCCGCTTGAAAGCGAGCCGATGGTGGTCATTCTGCCGCCGGGACATCCGCTCGGCGAGATGGAAGCGGTACCCATCCATGAACTGGATGGGCTGTCCTTCGTCGCCTTTGATGCTGACATTCCGACACGGCATCTGATTGACGATCTTCTGAAAGCCTACGGTGTTTCGGTGAGCGTCGTACATGCCTTCGACAACATCGAGACCATCAAGCGGGTGGTGGAGATCGGGCTTGGCGTCGCCATAGTTCCCGAGCCGACGATTGACCGCGAGGTGCGTGACGGTACCCTTCTGGCCCGACCGATCGCGAACGAGACCCTGACCCGGGCGACAGGAATCGTGCTGCGCAAGGGGCGCATCGTCTCCGGCGCGCTCGCACGCTTTCTGGACGTGCTTGCCGCCCCCGCGCCGCCGGTTTCTTGACACCCCATCCTGCCATCGGTATAATGTGGCGTCTTGGAAGCGCGTTCCTCCCGCTCCTGTGGCACAGCCGTGTTTTACACCGTCTGTCTGCGGGGGAAATTTCCGCTGTAAAACTGGGAGCAGCTTCCGGATTTACGGCGAGACTCACTGGGTAAGGGGGGATGAATAAAGATGGCACAGGTCATAGTCAAGCAGGGCGAACCGCTCGATGCCGCACTGAAGCGCTTCAAGAAGCAGCTTCAGCAGGATGGCACACTAAAGATTGCCCGCGCGCATGAATACTACGAAAAGCCGAGTGATCGGAAGCGCAAAGCAGAGGCTGCTCGGAAGCGAAAGATCAAGCAGTCGCAGATAGACTGATCGCTGCTGAATCAACCGTCGCTTGTGGCTGTCGCGCGCATGCCGCGCTGGTCACGAGCGACCCTGCTCGATTTTAGAACGCGCTCCTTTGCCCTTTTTCAACATCCCAGCCGTTCCTCTCACCTTAGCTGAGCCTGGCCCTGATGCCGCGGCTCTTCGAGGCAGCGTTTGTCTTCTGGGAGGACGAGATGGCTAACGCGGCGCTGAAACGCCTCGCGGCTCTGCTCTCCTCCCTGCCCGAGCGGAAGAAGGACCCCCGCAAGAAGCATTCCGCCCCCCTTTATGCGGTCAGCGGGACCACTGCGGCGGCGCGGCGGCGGCGACTCCGCCGAATGGTTGCCGTGGTATCGTCGCCGAACCGGGAAAGACCCGTGCTCTCCCCGGTGCGCATCGTTCTAGCCGTGGTCACCGCTGCCGCCCTTTCCGCTTTGCTTTGTATTCACCTGTGGCCAAACCGGGTAGACCTGCGCCCCGGAGACATCGCCGACCGCGAAATCGTCGCCCAGCGGTCGGTACGCTTCGAAGATACGGAAGCGACGCTCTTGCTGCGCGAGGATGCCTCCCGGCACGTCGAAAAACGATACGAGACCATTTCGGGGGCGACCGCCGCCGCGATGGACCAGGTGGCCCGCGCGTTTGACCTTCTCGATCAGGCGGCGGAAGAGGTGGCGGCACGGTCTCGCGTCTCAAAGGTGTCCGGAGGCAGCGCGAAGACGGCCTCCCGCCGCGCGCCAGATCCGATGCTGTCAGAACAGGCCTCCCGCGTCATCGCCCTAATGCAGGAACGGCCTGAGGCGGCCCGCGATCGCAGAGAGAGAGACTCGCTCCCCGCGGAGTCTTCCGTGATCGCCTTTATCCGTGAAGGCGCGGGCGTCCGGCAAAAAGCGCGAAGCGCCGCGACCAAAGCAGTGGACCGCGCGATGGGGCGCTTCATCGGAGACGATGGCGACGACCTGTATCAAGCCCGGCAGGAGGTCCAGAAGGACCCCACGATCCTGTCTGTCTTCCGTAGCAACGCCGATCTACGGGAGGTGACTGCGGGTATCGCCTCGGCAGCTCTGCTTCCCAACCGTCATTTTGACGCCGCACGAACCCAGCGGGACCAGCAGCTTGCACAGTCTGGGATCGTTCCGCAGATGATCCGGCACACGGCAGGGCAGACCATTGTCCGTCCCAACGAGCGGGTTACCCAGCGCCACCTTGACGCCTTCGCCGCACTCGGCCTCCAGAACGCTCGTCTTGACGCGGTCACCGTCGCAGTCATTGTTTCGCTTGTAATTCTTCTCACCAGTCTGGTCGGGAGTTACCTGCGCCGCTTTCATCACCCTCTCTACGAGGACACGCCTCGCCTCTTCCTGCTGGCGATCTTGACGACTTTCAGCGTGATCGGCCTCAAGATCGGCTCGACGCTGCTGGGCCTTCCGCTTTCCGGCGTCCACTTCGGCTACCTGGGCATGATGTGTGTCGCCTCCGCCGGCATGGTGATCGCGTTGTTGCTATCACCCTCGGTCGCGACACTGATCGTCGGCCTGCTCTCCATCGCGTCTGGTCTCGTGCTGAACAACGAGCTTCGATTCACTGTTATCACGCTGGGATCGTCTCTCGTGGGGATTGTCGCGGTCGCCCGTCTCCGAAACCGGGGCGACTTGCTTCGAGCCGCGTTTCTTCTTTGCGGGGCGAATGCCCTGCTGAACGTCCTCGTGGGGCAGTTAGAGGGAGACCTGCCTCAGGAACTGCTCCACGGAGCCGTCTGGGGTGTTGTTTCCGGCCTGTTTGCCCTGGTTTTGTTCTGGCTGGGGGTCGCCGTCTTCGAGAAACCGTTCGGAATCACGACGCATCTGCGCCTGCTGGAACTGTCCGACCCCGCGACGCCGATTCTGCAGGAGTTCCGGATGCGGGTGCCGGGCACCTATGCGCATTCGCTGATGGTCGGCAACCTGGCCCACGCCGCCGCGGAGTCCATCGGCGCGGACGCCCTGCTGGTCCGAGTTGCAGCCTACTACCATGATCTTGGCAAGATGAACCGCCCGGAGTTCTTCATCGAGAACCAGGGGAACGCGGAAAACATCCATGATCGCCTCAGCCCTTCCCTATCCGCCCTGATCCTGATCAGCCACGTGAAAGAGGGGCTGGAGATGGCGGAAGGGATAGGGTTGCCCCCCGGTGTCCGCGAGGTGATGGAGCAGCACCATGGGACGACCCTGATGAAATACTTCTACCACCGGGCTTCCGGCGGCGCACGAAACGCCACCCTGGAGGCGCAGTTTCGCTACCCCGGTCCGAAACCGCAGACAAAGGAAGCGGCGATTCTGATGCTCGCCGACAGTGTCGAGGCCGCGTCCCGGACGCTGGAAAAACCAACTCCGGTTCGGGTCGCGGAGTTTGTGGCTAAAATGGTGGAAGACAAGCGTGCGGACGGTCAGCTGGATGAATGTGACCTGACCATGCGCGACCTGCGAACAATCCAGGAGATGTTTGTCCGGACGCTCTGCGGAACGTTGCACGCGCGCATCGAGTATCCCGGAGGCCCTGCGAACCTTCCGATTCCTGCGGCTCCGGATACCCCATCCCTGACCCTGATCGCCGACGACCCCGAAGAGGCGATCCTTGGGACGCTCACGTTCAGCGTTCCGCCGACCGGGCTGGACACGCCAAGTGGCGGCCTCCGTGATACCACGGAACCAATGGAAGTGCGCCGCCTCCCTCTGCTTCCCGAAATGGCATCCCCTCATGGAGATACTGATACAGACGGCGCTTCCACCGCCACGGACCCCACCGCCCCACCCATTCTGGAATCGCGCCCGCGAGGCCGCTCGAAAAGTGCTCGCGGAGGCCGGTAGGCCGGGTGCGGAGATCTCCGTCCTGCTCACGGACGATCCCGGGATTCACGAGCTGAACCGAACGTGGCGTGGTTTCGACAAACCGACCGACGTCCTCTCCTGGCCCCTGGAGCATGGTCCGGCGCTCACCGGCGAAGACTCTCTGGGGGACATCGCTATCTCCCTGGACACTGCTGCCCGCCAGGCATTGGCGCGAGGGTGGGCGGTGGAAGAGGAGACCGCCCTCCTTCTGGTCCATGGCATCCTGCATTTGCTCGGACATGAGGACGAAACCGAGTCCGGGGCGGACACGATGAAGCGGATCGAGTCGCGCATTTTGGGGAAGCCGCTGGACAAGGTTGAAACGACGCGGACTCCCGGCGGGCAGTCAGGGTAGAATAGCAGCATGAGCGTTTCTCGTGAACCCACGGTTCACGCACCTGCGGTCGTGGAACCGACTTCTGGAGGCAGCCGCTGGCAGGGCGGCGCCTCCAAGGGCGGCACTGCGCCGCCGTCCCCGCCGCCGTCCTCACCGATTCATCACTGGCGTTCCAAAAACCCGCTTAGCTCGTTTCGCCACGCGGTAGAAGGGGTGGTGCACACGTTTCGCACCCAGCGGAACATGCGGTTCCACTTTTTCACCGTGGCTCTGGTCCTTGGCTCCGGGATTCTGTATCGCCTTCCCGCGACGGAAATGCTGGTCCTGCTGTTCACCGCCTCGCTCGTGCTGATCACGGAGATGTTCAACACCGCTGTCGAGGCGGTAGTGGATATGATCACCCTGAGCTACCATCCCGCCGCTAAGTTCGCCAAGGATATCGCCGCCGGCGCGGTGCTGATCGCCGCGGTGAACGCCGTCGTGGTTGGCTGCGTTCTCTTTCTGGGCGGCGGGCGTCCAGAAATGCTTCGCTACCGCCTGCAGCAGCCCCCGACTCTGTATCTTTTCGTCGCGGCTGCGCTGCTGCTTTTCATCCTGCTCCTGGTCTGGAAGATCCTGGGGGAAAAGGGAACGCTGCTTCAGGGTGGCGTGGTTTCAGGTCATTCCGCAATCGCTTTTTTTCTGGCTACGACCGTCATCTTCGTCGCGAACAATGTCTTCGCGGCAATTCTTGCTGTTCTGCTCGCGCTGCTGGTCGCCCAATCCCGGGTGGAGGCGCGCATTCACACGGTGCGAGAGGTCGTCACCGGAGCCGTGCTGGCACTGTTTCTCACCGCCAGTGTCTACTGCATCCCGTCCTGGGTAGTGCAGTATCTTCCAGGGGGGCGGGTGCTGGTTCAGCCGGCGCCGAACACCACCCCGCTTCTGAGAACGGAAGAGAACGCTCCGCAGTGACCCTTTCCGCAGGAGGAAACCGTTTTTGGAACCCCCCAGTCAACTGACCCGGACCGATCCGGAGGTCGGCTACCAACACGCCGCCCGTCGCCGTGTTCGCCTGCGAGCGCAACCGGCGTCCGCATCGCCGGGTCCGACACACTCGGCCAGTTACCGCCGGGTCGCTTTGTGGGCGTTCAGCGCCCTTACACTTACGTTGGGCGGTTTCTTGGCGCTTCGGTACGCGCCTTCGGCACTCGCGCAGGAGGCCATTACGGCGACGCGGACCGCTGCTGCCCCGCCCCCAGTCCCGGCAGACACGACCCTGGCCGCCCTGTGGAGCCTGGGCAGCGTCTTCGTGCTGACGCTGCTGAACGGGGCGTTCTCCATGGCGGAGACCGCGCTGGTCGCCGTGCGACCGTCCCGGGTCGAGCAGCTGGCGGAAGAAGGAAGGCGCGGCGCACGGACCGTTCAGCGTCTGATCGAGAATCCCCCGCGCTTTATCGCGACCACGCAGGTGGGAATCACGCTTCTGGGGTTCGCCTCCGCGGCTGCCGGTGCTACCTTCCTGGCTCCGCCCCTGATTCCCGTTCTGCATCGGCTCTTTGGCGGCAGCGGTCCGGTGGCGGAGGATCTCCTCGCGCAGATCGTGTCGGTGGTGGTCGTCACCATTCCCATCGCCCTGTTCACGATGATCCTCGGTGAGATCGCCCCAAAGTCTCTTGCCGCCCAGGCTCCGGATGTTTGGGCGATGCGTCTTGCCCCGTTCCTCTCGTTCTGCGCCATCCTCTTTACGCCGCTTAGCTCGCTTGTCCTCAGTGTCTCCAATCTGCTCGTGCGTCCCTTTGGCGCGCATGCGCAGTTTCAGACACCGATGATCACACGAGAAGAGTTCGAGAAGATCATCGAGGGCAGCGAAAAGCACGGCGAGATAGACGACGACGAAGCGGACATCATCCGCAATGTCTTTGATCTGAGTGAAACCACGGTCCGTTCTGTCATGACGCCGCGTATTGATATGACGGCCCTTTCCGTGGAGGCTACCCTCGAAAAGACACTCGATACCATTCTCACTTCCGGACATTCGCGGGTCCCGGTGTACGAGGGAACTATTGACACCATCGTCGGGATCGTTCACGCGAAAGACCTGCTTCCCCTTTTCCAGGAGAATCGGCAGGAGGTGGACCTGCGACAGGTGATGCGCGAAGCCTACTTCGTACCGGAGACCAAGCGCGTCTCTGATCTTCTGGCGGAGTTCCGCCGCTCCAATCAGCAGCTTGCGGTAGTCCAGGATGAATATACCGGGACGGAAGGCATCGTTTCTCTGGAAGACTTGATCGAGGAGATTGTCGGCGATATTCGTGACGAATACGATGTAGACGAGCCGGAGGTACAGGTTCTGTCGGAAACCGAATCCATCATTGATGGGCGGATGAGCATTGACGATGTAAACGACCGACTGGGCACCGAACTGCCGCGCGAGGATGTCAACACGATTGGCGGCCTGGTCTTTTCGCTGCTGGGCCAGGAGCCGGTCCCTGGGGACCGGGTGCGCTCGGATGGCGTCGAGTTTGTCGTGGAGGAAATGGACGGGCAACGGGTCTCGTCCGTCCGAGCGATCCAGTCCCCGGACAGCGATCCCAACAGCAGCGAAGAGATCACCCGAGCATCGGTCACCGCTGGCTAGAAGCGGGAAAGCGCGGTCCCGCAAAAAGCCACCTCGACATCGAGGTGGCTCTTTTATTCGGCGAATTCAGGAAAACCGCTGCCAGGTGGCGAACCGTACGCTTGCGAAAGCAAACGAAGCAAATCGAAACAAAACAAAGGGGCTTTGCAACATATGCAGACAAACCCGCCCGCGAATCGCCTGCGTGGCGCCCTCCCAAAGATCGGTATCCGTCCCACCATTGACGGGCGCTACGGCGGCGTCCGCGAATCACTCGAAGAGACGACCCTGGGCATGGCAAGGGCGACGGCTGCTCTGATCACAGGAAAGATACGGCATGCGTGCGGCCTGCCGGTCGAGGTCGTCATCGCCGATAGCTGTATCGGCGGGGCTGCCGAGGCCGCCGACTGTGCCGAAAAGTTCGCGCGCGAGGGGGTCGGCGTGACGCTCACCGTGACGCCCTGCTGGTGCTACGGCTCGGAAACCATGCAGATTGATGCACTGACACCGACGGCGATCTGGGGCTTCAACGGAACCCAGCGGCCCGGCGCGGTCTATCTGGCGGCGGCTCTCGCGGGCCACTCGCAAAAGGGACTGCCGGCCTTCGGCATCTACGGCCACGATGTTCAGGACCTTTCGGACACAGAACGGGTCCCCGCGGACATCGAGGCCAAGATTCTCCAATTTGCGCGCGCGGGACTCGCCGTCGCCACCATGAAGGGCACCTCATATCTCGCGATGGGCGGTGTCTCTATGGGAATCGCGGGCAGTATCGTGGACCAGGCGTTCTTCGAAGACTACCTGGGCATGCGGGTCGAGTCCGTGGACATGACGGAGTTCGTCCGTCGTTTCGAGCGCGAAATCTACGACAAAGAAGAGTTTGCCCGCGCGATCGCCTGGGTGAAAGAGCACTGCCCCGAAAGCGAGGACCGTAACGCCGAGGGTAAGGTGCGGACCCGCGAGCAGAAAGATCGCGAATGGGAGCTTTCGGTCAAAATGGTGCAGATCGCCCGTGATCTGATGATCGGAAACGAGGCGCTTGCCACGGCTGGCTTTCGCGAGGAGGCACGGGGCCATAACGCGCTTGCGAGCGGCTTCCAGGGACAGCGCAACTGGACTGACCATTTTCCGAACGGCGACTTTCTGGAGGCGATTCTTTCCAGCAGTTTCGACTGGAACGGCATCCGTCAGCCCTTCATCGTCGCGACCGAGAACGACGCACTGAACGGGGCCTCGATGCTGTTTGGTCATCTGCTGACCCAGGGGCAGGCGCAGCTATTTGCCGATGTCCGTACCTACTGGTCTCCCGATGCCGTTCAGCGCATCACCGGCTACACCCCTGACGGCCCGGCGGCTGGGGGATTCCTGCATCTCATCAACAGCGGCCCCGCCGCACTGGACTGGACTGGCGAGCAGAAGGCGGCAGGCGGGGAGCCGACGCTAAAACCCTGGACCGAAATCACGGAGGCGGATGCCGATGCGTGTCTGAAAGCGACCGAGTGGCACCCCTCGACGACGGAGTATTTCCCCGGTGGCGGCTGGTCCTCGGACTTCACGACACGCGGCGGGATGCCCGTCACGATGTTCCGCCTGAACCTGGTCAAGGGCCTGGGACCGGTGCTTCAGATAGCCGAGGGAACGACGATTGATCTGCCCCAGGAAGTACACGACACCCTGGATCTGCGAACCGATCCGACCTGGCCGACTACCTGGTTCGTGCCTACCCTGACCGGGATCGGCCCATTTACGGATGTCTACTCCGTGATGAACAACTGGGGGGCAAACCACGGCGCGATCGCCCATGGGCACATTGGCGGTGATCTGATTACCCTCGCCGCGATTCTGCGGATTCCCGTTGACCTGCACAATGTCCCCGCGGACCGTGTGTTCCGCCCCTCGTCCTGGGCGCGTTTCGGGGCTTTGGAACCGCAGTCCGCCGACTACCGCGCCTGCGCGGCCTACGGCCCGCTGTACCGCTAGCCCTCACGGGGCGATGCCTGGCATCGCCCCACGAACGAATGGTACGGCGGGACTAACGGGACTACTGGGACGAACGGTACACGGCGTACCGGAAGGGGGGCTGGTCCCGGTACATCGGAATCTTCCGGAGACCTTCCCGGAAACGATACAGACTGGAGTAGTGCCGTGCCTGAGCAATCCGAACCGGCAGGGGCAGTTGCCACTCCGGAAGAAACCGCATCCCCCCGGCCTCCATCAAGCGCAGAATGGAGGCTTCGCGGCTGACGCAAAGTATCTGCCGGTTCTGTTCGCGAAGTCCTTCGAACGCGGCACGGAACAAAGCCGACCCAACCCCTTTCCGGCGGTGACCCGCAAGGACCAGCACCAGAGAAATCTCGCACCAATTTCGCCCCAGGTGCTTGGTCAGACAGGCACCCGCAAAGACGCCGTCCCCCGTGCTCTCCGCCACAAGGCAGGAGGAAAACGCGAGCAGTTCGCGGGGCAGGTAGCCGAGAATGTTCGGAGTTTCGCGGATCGCCGATGAGAGCATCCGCGCCTCGTCTGGGAGCAGCCTCCGCTCCCGGATGGTGTAGGCGAACGGTGCCCCTCCCTCTGTTCTCTGCTCCCTGGCTCCCTGGTCCACCTTGGTTTACCGTTTACCGTCCGTCATCAGTCGAAAGGGCAAGCAGAATCAGGGCCGCGCGGCGGCCAAGGGGGGTCAGCGCGAAATGATTTCGGCTGCTCGAATGGGCGACCTCGGCGTGTACCAGCTCGCGCAGATGATGGTAGAGCGATCCGGTCGTCAGGCCGGAACTCGCGCCCAACTGGGCGGCGGTCTGTTCCCCGCCGGTCAGAAGAAGCCGAAGCAGTGAGACTTTGGGCGCGGAGGAGAACGCATAGCCGAGCTTCGCGACCTGCGCGGTATCCACCGACAAAAGCGCGGACAGGTCGGGAGCGAGAACAAAAGAGGTGTCCTGTTTGTCGCCGCTGTCCACTCCGGGAACCGCAAGAGCGACCGCCACCTCTGGTTCATCCGCAAGGGCTGCCAATAACCCCGCAGTCACGGAACCGGAGCGGCGCTTTGTGGGCGTGTGGCCCGCCGACGCCCCCTTTTTGCCGCGGCCAGCGGTGGGGGGGACAGAAAGCCCTTTCAGGGTATCTACATCCGCCCGCAATCTTCCCAGGTTTTCCGAGAGCGAGGCAAGATCCGTGGCCACCTGGCGCAGAAGAGGTCCGTTCTTTCCCTCGGTGCCTGCCGTGCTGTTTGGGGTATCTTCCTTGCCCTTCTTCCCTTTGCTCGTCTTGGCAGACCTGCCGTTGCCTGAGACGCTCTCCTCCGTGCTGCCGGGTGCCATGCTGTCCTCCGCCGTCTTTGAACTGATTTGCTATATTGTAGTAACAGAATAACAAAACTGTCAACAGTTTGGGATTTTCTTGATGGCGTTTTTTGGGTTACAATGACGCAGGCTGGTTCGGCACAGGTGGCGAATACCCACCGGATAAGGAAGGTTCGATGGCTTTGACCGCTGACTTGGCTGATATTCTGGAGGAGCTAAACCGGGCGTCCGTACCCGGCGACGCGGGGGAGGGCGGTTCTTCCGTCCCCGGCGCGAAGGTGCTGGTGGTAGACGACGAACCGGCGATTGTGGACGCTGTGTCTTATAATCTGCGCCAGCAGGGGTTTATTCCGATGATTGCCGGGGATGCCGACACCGCCCTGCGCCTGCTGCGGGACAAGACCCCCGATCTCGTAATCCTTGATGTGATGCTGCCATCAGGCAGCGGCTTTGATGTTTGTCGGCTGATCCGGCAAAGTGGGAATTCGGTCCCGATCTTGATGCTGACCGCGCGGGTTTCGGAGAGCGACCGGGTGCAGGGCCTTGAGATGGGTGCTGACGACTACCTGGTCAAGCCGTTCGGGATGCGCGAACTGATGGCGCGGATCCGAGCGCTGCTGCGGCGAAGTGCCGTTGTACCTGCGGCTTCCCTGCTCGCGGACGGCATCGGAAGCGGGATGCCGAATATCGCCTCCGCGGCACTCGGCCTTATTATCAATCCCGAAAAGCGGGAGGCACATCTGCGCGAAAAGCCGCTGACCTTGTCCCGGAAAGAGTTTGATTTGCTTTCCATTCTCGCATCGTATCCTGGCCGCGTTTTCGACCGGCAGACATTGCTGGATCGGGTTTGGGGCGAAGACGCTTACGTGGACGACCGCACCGTGGACGTTCACATCCGCTGGCTCCGGGAAAAGATCGAGCCAACCGCGAGCAAGCCGCAGTACCTGATCACCATCCGCGGTGTCGGCTACAAATTCCAGAACTAAGAATGAGCGATCTCGATCCTAATCTCTCACCGATGCCCGGACTGACAGACGGCTGGAGCGACTTTGCCGCCGCGCTCTTGCTGTCGGTGGAGGAAGCGGTGCTGGTGGTGGATGCCGGAGGGCGGGTCCGGAGCGTCAACGCCCCGGCCTGCGAGATGTTTGGAATCGCTACCTTTCCACCCGCACCCGGCGATGTGATCGGTCAGACGGTGCTGGAGGCGACCCACCTCCGCGCACTCGCCGAACTCTGCCGCGCGGCACAGTCCGTGGGCGAGCGGCGCGAGGAGGACATCCGTCTTGTGGGAGGGCGCGCGGAACGAACGGTACGTGCCCGCGCGGTCCCGTTCCAAAAAGAATCTTCCGGGGCGAGTGAGGGTTTCGCGACGCTGCTGGTCCTCGCGGACCAGACCGAACTGGCGCGGCTGCGGACGGTCCGAACGGAGTTTGTCGCCAACGTCTCCCATGAGCTTCGGACGCCGCTGGCTTCGATCCGGGCCATGGCGGAAACACTCCAGGGCGGCGCGCTGGATGATCCGATAGCCGGTCCGCGCTTTTTGGAGACAATCATTCGGGAGGCCAACCGTCTGGTGCGCCTTTCCGAGGATCTGCTGGACCTGACCCGCGCGGAGTCCATGGACCGGGACCGTACCCGGTTTGATCTTCGTCTTCTGATCCGCAATGTCGCCGCCCGCCTGGTGACCCAGGCCGAGCGCCGCACGATCCGGTTCAATCTTCCGCCCGCGGACGGCCCCGTGGTCTCCGTGGACGCGGACCAGAGCGAGATAGATCAGGTCTTCTTCAATCTCATTGATAACGCCATCAAATACACCCCCCCCGGGGGCGCCGTCACCGTGACAATAACGCCGAACCTGCCCCTGCAGACGGTCGCTGTTACCGTTTCGGACAGCGGAATCGGTATCCTTTCCCAGGATCTCCCTCGTATCTTTGAGCGGTTTTGGCGTGCGGACCGTGCCCGCCGGTTTCAGAGTAGCGCGCTGGGTGAGGGCAGCGGGGGCGGGACCGGGGGAACCGGACTGGGTCTATCTATCGTAAAGCACATCGTAGAGGCCCACGGAGGAGTTGTTACCGCGGAAAGCGAACTTGGCGAAGGTTCACGCTTTACGGTAACCCTTCCCCTTCCCCAGATCTCGGAATCAGATAACGGTGTTACTGCCGCTTCTGAAGGATCTCAACGATCCGATTCCGCTGCCGGGCCGAACTGAATCTAAATCGCTGCCATCCCCAGGAGCCTCATGGACCCGACACCCTCTCCCCTTCCCGATCAGCTTGCCAACATCAGCCCGGTCATTGTCATCGCGGTGGTCATGGCGCTCACCCTTTTGCGCCTTTCCCTTGCCAAGGTAAAAGAGCAGTGGGCGCGCACGATCTCGGAGACCTGTGACACGATTAACTTTGTGCTCATTCTGGCCTTCCTGCTGATCCGACCGTTTGTGGCCCAGGCGTTCTATATTCCGTCCGAGTCAATGGAAAACACGCTTCTGGTGAAGGACCGCCTGATCGTGGATAAGCTCTCCTACCGCTTCGCTGCTCCGCGCCGACATGATGTCGTCGTGTTCGAAGCGCCCCCCAGGGCGACAACGGAAAAGCGCGAGGGGATTGATTTCATCAAGCGCCTGATCGGTGAGTCGGGAGATACGATCCAGATCAAGGAAGCCAAGCTGACGGTTGACGGCGAGACTTTCAGCGAGTCCTCCGGACGCGAGGCTCACAACTACCTCCGCGAGCAGCTCAACCTGACCATGGAGGATTCTCTCAAGTTTTTTCCGGATCACGTACTTATTAACAACCGTATCTCGATGGCCCCGGGCGAGATCGCGGTCAAACTGGGTCGTGCAGGGGCGAAGGT
>JACMJB010000359.1 GCA_014380815.1 Armatimonadota bacterium | reverse complement strand
GCGGACCTGATGCTGCCGCTGTCGACGGGGCGTCCCGTGGTACGGACGCTGCCCCTGTCGAGCCTTCCGCCGGGCGCACGGGCGCGGCTTCTGGACCTGCTGCGAACCGAGGGTGGTGGTCTTGACCATCCGCGGCTCTGGGGGCTACAGGGGCGGGAGATTCTTCTGCGCTCGCTGCGGCTCTGGGCCTTTGCCGCTGTAAAACCACAGCCGAAGCGAAAACCAACGGACCCACCGCCGACCCCTGCGCCACCGACCTACAGCGTGACGCTGCGTATCCAGTACGTCGATGACCGTCTAGATCGAAGGGGCATGAACCAGCTCGGTCCAGACACCAATGCCGTCTCCTTCCGGTGGACTCCTAAAGTCAGTAGCGCTGATCAGAAAGTAACAAATGCCTACTAAGAATCAACCGTTTTTAACGAAAGGGATTAGTTCGGAGCCTCGGATACAAGCCAATCTTTCTGCTCCGTTCGACCGCACTGCATCGTACCTTTCGTCTAACTGGCGCATCGCAGTAACATCTCTGTGCTGTCTGGTTTTTGCAGTAGCTGTCTTGGCAAAGGACCCTGCGCTACGTTACGCAGCCCAAGGTCTCCAGATTACCCTATCGCTTTTGATTGTTAGCCTCATTTGGGAAGGATCGGGTCTGTTCCGGCAACAACTTTCGAACACGTTCTGGAAAATAACGGCAGATACTCCTCCTCTGTTAGGTGGACCTCACACCTTAGGTCCAACTCAAAGCGGATGGGTCTGGTTAATGTTTTGCTTTTGTCTTTTTGTAGCTAACCTTTGGCAGCGAGCGCACTCGTTCGGGTGATCGCTTCGGAAATTCGCTCCGAGCTTACTCCGCTCTCCGCCAACGCCTGACCAGCAAGACCGCCCCTCTCGCCCGCCAGACATAGCAACAGATGCAAAGCGCCCGTAGGGACATTACCGGCGACCGAGTGCGCGTTCAGCAGTGTCTTCTGGGCCTGGTCGGTCAGAGTCCGCCAGGGGAGCGTCTCATAGTGCGGGAATCGCTCCATGCGTTGCCGCGCCGCCTCTGCGATCTGGCCCGGGAGGACCGTGAACTGATCCTGTAGAAACTGCGCGGTCTGCGAGTTTCGCAGTAGTCCCAGCAGCAGATGCTCGGTTCCGATCCGGTTTTGTCCTGCCCGTCGTGCCTCATCGTCCGCGAACAGAATCGCGGCCTGTACTTCCCGGCTCATCTGGTCACCACCGGTCCACCGAAACAAGCAGTCCAGTGATTCGGGCGCATCTCGTGATGCCAGCCCCGCGACCCCCAGGTGATATTCGTGCGGTAATTGTTTATCCATGACTTGTCAGTGCTGAACAGAGTGAACCGTTGTCGCCTTCACAGTGCAGGATACGTGGGGGAGGCCGAAGGTAACACAGATCTCGATTGTTTTGTCTTGCCGGTCCAGAGCAGCGCTTGCTCGGCTTGCAAAGGAACGTTCTCGGGTAAGACCTTCCTGGTCGGATTTGACACGTCAATCCGTTCCTGGAAAGAGCCATTTACTTTGATGGAGACACGTTCTGGCGCGGCTGCGACCGCGTCCCGTTTCGGGGCAATGCTGCCCTCACCAACTCTGGATAGCGCGGGTGCCACCAACCCGTTTGATACGGAAAACGCATATCATTTTAGCCGCTACGCCGCGTTTTCGGACGGGCAGTTAACGCACCCCGAAGCCCCGAACAGTCCCGTCACTGCACTGGAGGAGTTCGTACATGATGGCTTTCGGGCGCTCGTGCTGAACCCCAAATTTACCTGCGTCGCCGCGAAGTCGGCCTTCAATAAGGACAACTACCGATTCGGGTTGTATGAAGGAAACGCCGCAAACCTCGCGGTGACCGAAGGGCTGGCGCGCGACCTTTTCACCTTCACGCAGGACCAGGACGACGAACTGAGGGAGCAGGGCTTTTCAACGTTTGTCGCGAGTTTCACCGGACCGGTGATCGCGGCCGAGGAGCAGTGGGAGCGGCTGGTCTGGTCGCAGCTTCAGCGGCTGCATGATCTGGATGCTCCGTTGCACCCCTGGGACCCAGCGGTCAGCGCGGACCCCGCCGACCCGGAGTTCTCGTTCAGCTTTGCGGGCCGTGCCTTCTTCGTGGTCGGTCTGCACCCGGCAAGTACGCGTTTAACGCGCCGGTTCGCGTTCCCAACGCTCGTCTTCAACGCCCATTTTCAGTTCGAGGAACTGCGAGAGGCGGGGAAGTATCACCGGATGCAGGAAGTCATGCGGTCGCGTGATGTCGCGCTACAGGGAAGTATCAATCCGAATCTCTCCGATTTCGGCGAGGCATCGGATGCCCGTCAATATTCCGGGCGCGCTGTCGAGGCGGCGTGGCAGTGTCCGTTCCGCGCCCATCCGGCAGCTCCCAGTTCTGACCTCGATGCCGACGAACTAGATGGTCAGGGAAACCTGCGATGAGCCGCGCCGACGAGAATAAGGGAGGTTCGTGCCGGAAGGTGGAGCACTATCACCTCCCGCCCCAGACCGGAACTGCGTTCCGTGTGCGCCAGGGCCAGATCCTGCGCGTCATTGATCCGCTAGGGGAGCAGGTCTCTGATCTGATCGCCTTTACCGATGGCAGCGATGGCGCGGAGTGGCTGTCGTCCGGGCGAAGTATTGATTATGCCAACACGATTTACTTGACGACGGGCCACACGCTGTACTCCAACAATAGCCACGCGATGTTCACGATCCAAGAGGACCGAGTCGGACGTCACGACTTCCTTCTGTCGCCCTGCAGTCCGGAAACCTTTCAGATCCTTTACAAACAGGATCGTTATCATCCCTCCTGTTTCGAGAACCTATGGCGAAACCTGGAGCCGTTTGGAATCGCCCCGCATCAGATTCCGACGACCCTCAACCTGTTTATGAATGTCGTGGTCGCGCCGGAGACCGGAGAACTGACCATCGGGCCGCCGCGCTCGCAGGCAGGCGATTTCATTGAACTGCGGGCCGAAATGGACCTGATCGTCGGGCTGACAGCTTGCTCGGCGGAGATGAGCAACAATTATTCCTTTAAGCCGATTGAGGCGGAGATCTGGGAGACCGCCTGACCCCGCGACTCGTGGTGCTGCAAGCGCCATTTGCGGCATTGCCCCCCTTGTCCTGGTGGGGCCTCCCCCGGGGTTGCGCTTAAGGCGGGGCTGGGGCCGGTGTTGGAGGTCGGGGCAGATATGGGCGCCGTGACGTGGGTAGCGTGGGTAAGTGCCGGGCTGCTTCCTTGACAACCGACCGACTCCTTCATATACTGCACTGAGACCGGACCGGGCATTCGCGTGAATCTCGCCGCCGATCTCGGGCAATTTGGGGTAATCCTGGCGGTGCGTGTCTCATGCGCGCAGGCGCCACACAAGGGGTCGGTTTATGGGCAGCAGTACGCCGCCAGTGCCAGTGTTGTCGCCGCCGCCCTCCCGCCTCGTGATTGTGGGGGGGCAGCGACTGGAAGGCGAGGTGGTGATTGGTGGTTCCAAGAACGCCGCACTCGCTATTCTTGCCGGAGCGCTTCTGGCCTCCGAGGGCGAGACCACGCTCACAAATCTACCGCGCATCGGTGATATCCGCACGATGGTCGAAGTCCTGGGGCACTTTGGAGTCGCCGCCCGGTTCTCCCAGGGGGACACTGCCGCGCACCTCGATGCCACCCGTCTTACCTCCAGCGAAGCCCCCGCGGACCTGGTCGCTCGCATGCGCGCTTCGTTTTGGGCGCTTGGTCCGATCCTCGCCCGCTGCGGCGAGGCAAAGATCGCCCAGCCTGGCGGGTGCAACATTGGGGCGCGTCCCATTGATCTGCACCTCAAGGGGCTGCAGGCGCTTGGCGCGGAGATCGAGACCGGCTTTGGCTATGTTCGCGCCCACGCCCCAAAAGAGGGTCTCAAGGGGGCGTCGGTGTATCTGGACTTCGCCTCGGTGGGTGCGACCATGAATATCATGATGGCTGCCTCGCTCGCGCACGGCACCACGGTGATCGAGAACGCCGCCCAAGAACCGGATGTCGAGGATCTGGGAAATTTCCTGAACGCGATGGGCGCGCGGATCTCCGGACACGGGACCGGCGTCTTGACAGTGCAGGGGGTGGACTCCCTGCACGCCGCCGACTACGCGGTCATCTCCGACCGTATGGAGGCGGGAACATACGGCCTGATGGCGGGTATCACCGGGGGCAACGTGTTTTTGAAGGGCGCGAACGCTGCGCATCTGCGCCCCGTGACGCTGAAGATGATCGAGGCCGGGATGCAAGTCGAGGAGCGTGAAGATGGAATCCGCTGCACCGGGCCGGATGGCAGGCCCATCCCGACTCGCATCACCGCACTTCCGCATCCCGGATTTCCCACCGACATGCAGCAGGCTTTTACCGCTTATCTTGCGACCGCGGACGGCACCTCCGTCGTGACGGATCAGGTCTACGAAAGCCGGTTCCGTTATTTGACGGAACTGGGGAAAATGGGAGTCGTCTCTCAGGTAGACAGCCGAACCGCGGTCATCACGGGAGCCGCTCGGCTTACGGGCGCGGATGTGGATGCCAGCGATCTGCGCGCGGGTGCGGCGCTGGTGGTCGCCGGCCTTGCCGCGCAGGGACAGACCCGAATCTCTCATGTCGAACACCTGGACCGAGGCTACGAAGCTCTGGTCGAGAAACTGCAAAAGATCGGCGCGCAGGTCTGGCGCGAAGACGAACACGGGCGGCGACAAACCTCCCAAAGGAAGGCCGCCTGATCCATGCTCCGCCTGATTCCCGAACTCGGTATTGACCTCGGCACCGCGAATATCCTTGTCTACAAGCGTGGGCAGGGGGTCGTTCTGCGTGAGCCATCAGTGGTCGCGATTGACAAATATACCAAAAAAGTGAAAGCGGTTGGCGAAGAGGCCCGCCTGATGCTCGGTCGCACACCGGGCAATATCGTCGCGATCCGTCCGATGAGCGACGGGGTGATCGCCGATTACACCACGACTGAGAAAATGCTGTCGCATCTGATCATCAAGGTCTGCGGCAAGTACCGCCCCTTCAAGCCGCGTATCCTGATCTGTGTCCCGTCGGGGGTCACCAGTGTCGAGAAGCGGGCCGTGCTCCAGGCCGCCCTTTCGGCGGGTGCTGGGGAGGCGCGCACCATCGAAGAGACGATGGCGGCGGCGATTGGCGCGGGTCTGCCGATCAGCACCCCAGGTGGAAATATGGTCGTGGATATTGGCGGCGGCACCACCGATATCGCCGTTATCTCGCTGGGAGGGATTGTGCTCTCCCGGTCGCTGCGCATCGGCGGCAACAAAATTGATGAGGTGATCGTCCGTCACATCAAGAACAGCTACAACCTGATGATCGGCGAGAGAACCGCGGAGGAGATTAAAATCAAGATCGGGTCCGCCTTCCCGATGGAGAGCGAGATCGCAATCGAGGTGCGGGGACGCGACCTGGTGGCGGGTCTCCCCAAAACGATCTCGGTCACCAGCGAGGAGATCCGGGAGGCGCTGGCCGAGCCGATCTCGCAGATCGTGGAGCGGGTCAAGGGCGTTCTGGAACTGACCCCGCCGGAACTCTCTTCCGATGTGATCGAGCGGGGGATCACGCTGACGGGCGGTGGCGCGCTGCTGCGAGGCTTCGATAAGCTTCTGTCGCTGGCGACCGGGATCTCCGTCCATGTTGCCGAGGACCCACTCTCATGTGTTGCCATAGGAACGGGGCGGGCACTGGACGAGTGGCCTACCATTCGTGAGACGGACAGCCTGACCCCTGTTTACGGCTAAATCGTGGTATTCCATGCTTCGATGCTGTGTTTTTTGACCTCAATGGAGAACCGAATGAACCTGCCTACCTCAACCCCGCGCCGCCCGTTTTCGCCCTTTGTTACCGGCCTTGCGGCCTGCGTAGCCATCGCCGCGAACGGTCCGGCCTGCTCCGCGCAGATTAGCGGTGGCTTCCGTGACGTTCCCGCCAACCACTGGGCCGCGCAAAGCGTTGCCAAACTCGCCGCGGCGGGCATTATCAAGGGCTACCCGTCCGCGCCATTCGCCCCTGCACCGCCCGCCGCGACCGCCACTCCCGCGGGACAGAACAAGGCCAGCGGCTACAACGGCGACAAACCGGTCACTCGGTATGAACTCGCCGTCACCCTGTACCGATTCGTGCAGTATATTGAGCGGGCGAACAAGCAGCCTAAAGGCAAGCTGCCGATCAACGGCGCGCCGAAAAGCGGTCCGCAGGCGGTCCAAGCGCTGATTGCAGCGGGCTATCTGCCCGCGAACACCCCGCTTGCCACAGAGGGAAATAAAGCCGTGACCGCCAAACAGCTATCCGCTGCGCTGGCGCGGGTGATCCTGAAGACACGAGAGCACGCGGCGCCTGTCTCCCCGGATTCAGAGCAGGTGATCGAAAAACCCGGTGAAGTGGGCGCGTAGACGCAGATTTCAGGTCGCAACGCGGGGGAAAGGCCTGGCCGGATGCCGGGCCTTTCTTGCCGCGGCGGCACATCCATTATGACTCGGTCATTGGGGCAGAACCGGCGGTGGATTGGGACCGTTTGGGGTGAAGTCGCCTTTCTGCAGCAGCAGGGTGTCCAGGGTCGCCGGGCCGCTTGCCCGCACTTCCAGAGTGTGTGTGCCCTGGGGCAGGGTAACCGGTCCAAAGTAGATCCAGGCTAGCGAACCGCCTGCATACGCGGCACCGGGACCACTTGGGGTGCGCGGCGCGAGGCTGCCTTCGTCAATCACCGATTTTCCATTGAGCAGAAAGGTCAGCGGTGCACCCGGCGATGCGGCTGCCCAGAGCTGAAAAGTGCCGGGCTTGTTGACACTGATCCGGTACTGGGCGGCGGCGCGCGGCATATTCGCCGCTCGCTTTCCGACTACCAGGACGCGCCCTCCGCTTGCACCCACCCTCTCCTCGATGGCATCAAAGGACTGGCTGATCGGTGCTTGGCTTGCGTCCGCTTCACCCTCCGCCTCAAGCCAGGCATAATCGCGCAAGACAGTGCGCATTTTCAGCAGGGTTTCGCGCAGCATCGTATAGCCGAACCAGGGATCGCCTCGCTTCTGGTATTGCATTCTGAGCTGTGGCAGGTTGACCCCATAAAGCCCCCGCTCCAGCGCATCCCGTTTTTTCATCTCGGCGGCGAGCTTTTGCGCTTCCCCATAGGCCTCGTCAAAGGCTTCGACCGGCAAGGGAACAGTTGGATAGTTGAGCAGGCGGATCGGGTCCGGACCGATAGTCAGCGCCAGCGTGTCCCCCTTGACCGTTCCGTTCGCGCTGGCGCTCCATTGCACTCGGGGGGCTTCCTTATTTTTGGTGACCTGCGGCGGCAGTTTCAAATGGATCGTACGCTGGACCCCGGATGGGTTCCAGAGATAGTACGTTGCGGAGCCATCTGGTTCCGTCAGGGCATAGGTGCTGCCCGCGGTCCCGAAGTCGTACAGGCTCCCCGGTCGGTCTGTCGGGAGCCACCACTCCCCGCCGGTCAGCAGGCGGATCGAGGCGGTATTGAGACCGCGCGGAAAGTAGGTGACCCCTGGGAGGGTGTCCAGTGGGCCGCCGGTTCGGACACTGGCGGTCAGCAGACTCTGGTAATCGGAAAGCCAGGTAAGCTGGCCCGGCAGGTCACCGATATTGAACTTGACACGGGCAGGGTCGAGGGTGCGCAGGCTGTCTACATAGAAGCCACGCGCGCCAAGATCCCGCAGCCAGTCGAAGTCACTGATCAGGGCAGCACGAGAGACGTAACCCCCCTCTTTTTTGGCCCCCGCCCCCGGTCCGTCGTCATTGGTGGCGGTGACAGGGAGCCATAATGTCCGCCCGGCCTCTGATGCTTGGGCGTAGACCTCGCCGGCTCCCCCGGCGGAGATCAGGTCGCGTCCCCGCCCGTAGGCGTCTATTCCGATGCCGTCGAAGCCCTCTCCACCTGGCAGGCGCGAAAACAGCAGCGACGAACCCTGTGAGCGATATACGACCGGAACATCGGCGACTCCGTGCTTGAGAGCGATCGCCAGATCGTTCATGTAGCCCCGCACCGAATCCGTCATAAAGGCGCGCAGGTCGTTCCAGAAGGCGGAGCGGGTAAAGTCGGTCTTGACTTCCTTGCGGGTGTACCGATCGTAGTACAGCGAAACCCCTTTGCCCCCGTTCCAGAGCGGGAGCAGCGCCGCCGCCGCCTCGAAGGAGGGAACATCCCGGTTGGTGATAGACCAGGCGACATCCAGCGTCTCCAGAGTCCGATACTTGCGGGTCAGGTAGGCACCCCATTCCGTCCGGAAGCCGGGGCTGTCGGGGATCAGGCGCAGCGCTTCGTCGGAGAGATTCAGCGAGGGGGGAAGGGCATCCACAAAGAACCGGAAGCCTTTGCCCAGTCGCACCTGTCCAAACAGGGTCAGAATGGAGTCCCGGTAGCTGTCGTACCCGTCCCACAGATTCGGGACTCCCATCGGGCTGCCGACAAAGTACAGCTTCTCCGGCACCAGGAACGCAATCATCTGACCGGACACCGCCGGGGTCTCTACCCTTGCACCTTCCGGGATCATCTGCGCCTGTCCCCTGGCGATCACATCACTGCCTGTCGGGGTCACCACGAAGTACAGCGACGACATCAGATTCTCGGCGGCAAAGCGGAGCGGGGGACCACCGCCCGCTGCTGTCAGCCGGTAGGCGCCGGGGCGCACCTCGTAGGCCGCCAGTGGTTCGCGCGGCCCGTCGGCGAGCGAGATGCCATAGGTAAGCCCCTGGGCATCCAGATAGTCGAATGCCCGCTGAAGCGCGGCGGGCGTCACACCGGTGATTCCCCCCTGTGCGGGCTGGAGGATGACATCGGTAACACCGCGTGCCTTGATCGCGGCAAGTGCGGCCTTGTCGGCAATGAAATCAGCCTCTGAGGCATTCGGCACCCAGGACTGCATCTGGAACAGGCCACCCACGGGAAGAAACGGCTTGCTGTCCCAGATCAAGGTATGGGCGCTGTTAATGACCCAGGAATGCCGCCCCCCCGTGGTGTCAACAAATGTCCCCTGCGACGGAGTCGGCGGCAGGGCAGCGCGAGCCATCGGCAGGGCGGATGCCGCGAAAAGGAGTGCCAATGCGGCGGCGATCCGTCTCAGGAGACAGAAAGTGGGGGGAGAATCGGTCATCATCGGACGAATCGGTGTCTCCTGGTTCAGGATGCTTTTCATAAGGTTCCAGTGTGGGGAGGCGTGGGGTACTCCGGCGCGCTGACCCCCAGCAGCGTCAAAGCGTTCGCCAGCGTGATGCGTACCCCCTGCACGAGCGCCAGGTGTGCTTGCGCCAGCGACCGGTCATCGCCCGCCGGAGCGCCGGAATCCTGCTGGTCCTGCCAGGGGTGAAACAGCGAGGCCAGGTCCAGAGCGTAGCGGGCGATCCGACAGGGGGCGAGGGTATCTGAGGCCGCCGCTACTTCGTCAGGAAAAGCCGCGATCTTTTGAATCAGCGCGACCTCTGCCGGCTGGGTCAGGGAAACGAGGTCGAGGGAAACGCCCCCCTCAGCGGGGAAAAGAACTCCCGCTCCCTGCGCAGCTTTCTGGGCGGCGCAGCAGCGCGCATGGGCGCTCTGCACGGCAAAGACCGGGTTTTCCCGGCGCTGCGTGCGGGCGAGGTCCATGTCAAAATCGAGCGCGGCATCCGCCGGATGCAGCAGAAAGAAGAACCGGGCGGCATCCCTGCCGACCTCGCGAATCAGCTCATCGAGAGTGATGGTGGTCTCCCCTCGCCTGCCCATCCTGACCTCAACGCCTTCCTTGAGCAGGCGCACCGGCTGATACAGCGCGATCTGGAGCGGGGCGGGCGCATCGCTGAGCGCGGCGAGACCGGCCTGGGTGCGGGCAATGTAGCCCTGGTGGTCCGCCCCCCAAACGTCCACGAGCCGGTCGAAATGGCGCGCGAGTTTGTCTGCATGGTACGCAAGGTCACCCGCGAGATAGGTCGGTGTGCCTTCCGCTCGCACCAGAACGCGGTCGTTGTCATCCCCGAAGCGTGTGGAGCGCAGCCAGAGCGCCCCGTTCTCCTCGTAGGCGAGGTCACGCATCTTGAGCTGACCAAGGACCTTCTCGACAGCCCCGCTGGCATGAAGGGTCTGCTCGGAGAACCAGGTGTCATATCGGATTCCGAAAGCGGCAAGCGTCGCACTCTGCTGTTCGTGCATCCCGCGCAGCGCAAGCGCCTCGAAGATCGGCGCGGCGGTTTCGGAGGGGAGGGCGAGATACTGATCCCCGTCGCGGTCGGCGATCTGCCGCGCGATCTCGATCACATAGTCGCCGGGGTAGCCGTCCTCGGGGATGGGATCGTCCTGTCCGAATTGCTGACGATACCGAGCCAGCAGCGACCGCGCAAAGATCCGCATCTGCGGCGAGCCAGCGGCATCGTTGACGTAAAACTCGCGGGAAACATCGTTCCCGGTCCACTCCAGAAGTGCGGCCAGGGCATCGCCGAGGGCACCGCCGCGACCATGCGCCACGGTGATCGGACCATTCGGGTTCGCAGAAACGAACTCCACGATGACTCTCCGGCCCGTGCTGGTCTCCGAGCGACCGTAGCGCTGCCCCTGGCTCAGAACCCGCCGCAATGTTTCGTTTGCTGATATCCGTTCGTGATTCAGTTGCATAGCATGTTCTTTAAGACGGGGCCGGGAAATCTAGTTCGCCATCAAATCGCGCAGCACCGGGTTCAGGATAACACCCAGGAAGGGGAACAGCCAAGCAAGCAGGGACGTGAGAGCCAGAACCGACAGAAAGCCGAGCAGGATCTGCGGCAGCCCCATACGCCACAACCGATCCAGCGGGCGCGTGGGAGCATCAGGGGCGGCGCTATGCCGTCGCAGCACCTCGCGGGCGGCAAGGATCGCGCTCCCGATCTGGGCATCCGTAGCGGGGCGTGTTGTCACGTGGCGCTGCAGCCAGGACCCCAGGTTGCGCCAGTATAGCAGTGCCGCGACACCCGCTGCAAGCACGTTCAGCCCGCCAGGCAGAGCGGAAAAGGCGGTGAAAACAGTCATCGCCAAAAAGACAGCCGCCACGAGGTTCGTGCCGCAGCGTGGATGGACACGCGGCATGGCGCGGACTGCCTCCACCAGCAGCGGCTCACCCCGCTCGATCGCGTGGACCACCTGATGCTCCGCGGCGTGATAGCCAGCGATCGGGGAGAAGCGAAGAGCGAGCAGCAGAGGAACCGTGCCGAGGACCGCGCTCAGCGTTTCAGCGACCGCCACTCGGACCATGCCTGGCACCCCTTCCCGAATCGCATCGGGAAGCGGCAAAGGCGGCAGGTATGCATCCACGGAAAATGAGATTGCCAGCACCAGAACCGAGACGCTCGCCATAAAGACCCCGGTAAGCATCAGGCCGAGTGTCCCCGCGCCGCCGGAGACGCGGCCCGTGGTCAGGTAGACGCCAAGCGGGGTCGCCATGCCTCCCACCGTCGGCGGCTGGAACGGGCGGGAAAGCTCCTGTACCAGGTCGCTGCGTCCGATCAATCCATAAAACAGAAAGTCTGGTCCGAGGACCGGCAAGACCTCACGCTGGGTGTGGTCGAAAAGCCGTGAAACCTCGAGGATCGGGGTCATCGGCACGGTCCACCGGTCACATGGCTCCATCGCCGAGGCGATCGGCGATTCCCGCACCTGCGCTCGCGCCTCGGCACTGGGCGCGGCGAGCAGCGCGCGCGACAGGCTGGCCTCGGTCACCATGCCGACAAGCCGACCGCTGCTGACAACCGGGATGACGTGGTAGGGGCTGACTTTCACCATCTCGATGGCAGCCGCGACCCGTGCCTCTGGCGCGATAGCTGCGACCCGCCGCATCGCCTGATACGCCAATAGCTCGAGCGGCGGCGTGGCGGGAAGGTAGGCAGGGGCGGTATCCTCCGCCTTGATGCGGAGGGCCGCAGAGCCGGGACGGCGGCGTGAGAAACTTGTGGACAGCGTCATTCCATGTTATACTGACGCACTTGCCCGGATCTTTCCGGGCTTTTCGGCGTCTGGACTTCCATTTCGGATTCACCGGATGAATTTTATATCGAACAGGGCCGGGGAGCGTGCGACTCTCGGCAGAATCTCGTTAAGGAGCGAAAGTAAGATGGCAAATGTCTGCTCGGTCTGTGCCAAGGGAACGATGAGCGGCCAAAACATACGGCACGTCCACTCCGGTCAGTGGGCGCTTCGCGCCCCGCGCACCAAGCGCAGCTTCAAGCCGAACCTTCAGTCGGTGCGAACGATGGTCGCCGGAACCTCTTCGCGCGTCAAGGTCTGCACCAAATGCCTCAAAGCAAACAAGGTCACCCGCGCTGTTTAGTGGGATGAGATACCTTTTGAAGTAAAGCGTGGGCGGGATCAACTAAACCCCCTGCCTGCCCACGCCCTTCCTGCCAGCCTCAGTATACGTCACGCAGCAGCCTCCTTGCAATCGCCACGCTCGGCTCCTCTGCCACCCCCCTTGTCACCGGTAAACCATCGGTGAAATCAGGACAAGATCCTGTTCTGCCTCCCTCGTTTCGAACCGCGATGCTCCTCTGCGATGGCCCAGCCGCGCCATCCCCTGCCGCACCACTTCGTTGTCGGTGTCGTGTGCTCTCGTCTCCATCCAGGTATTAGCCTCCGCCGTCCCAAAGAACGGTGGGTTTTTGCTCCCCTTTCTCCTCCATTCCGGACCTCAGTTATAACCCCATATTTGTACCAGTTTCTTCGCGCTTTTACTGAATTTAGTAACTTATTCTTTCTGCAAACGTTTTTCTGTTTACTCAGGTCTCGCAGGTCTCGTTTGAGTGCCTCAGGATCGGGGTTCGAAGGGTCCAGGAAGTTTATCGGTAAAAATACCAGGTTTTTGGCATCAACAAAAAAAATAAATGGAAATTACCAGGCAAGTCTATAAAAAGTCCCTTTATATCCTATAATCCTAGCGAGCATGCCTGTTCTACAGAGATCACTTTGTCAGAGCCTGTTCAAGGAGACGAATATGAACCGCATCGAGACACCACAGACCCCACACACCATCTCCGCCACGCCCCAAACGAACCCGTCCTCCCTCTCCATCACTCTGTCCGCTGCCGCCGCCCGTGCCACCACGGTAATCGGCCTTGCAGTGCTGGCGAGTATCTCCTCTCCCGTCTTCGCGTCACCCACTGCGACAGAGACCGGAGCCATTCGGCGCTGGTCACCCGCTTCCAAGGTCTTTTTGCAAAAGCTTTCGCCGGAGCTGCGCGGCGTCCTGACCGACGCGCACACTCCCGCGAGAGCCTTTCGAATCCCTGGCAGGATCGCCCGCTCCGAGGCCGCTGCGGGAACGGTACGTGTCCTTGTTCGGACCTCCTCGTGGCTGGGGAACCGTTCCGCACGGCGGCGTCTGGGTCTCGGTGGGGCGCGTCTGGGACGGACCTTTGCAAATGTGGGTACGCAGATGCTCGATGCGACGCCGGAACAGCTTGCCGCGCTTGCTGCGGATGCTTCCGTGATCTCGATCTCGCCGGATTACCCAACCGCCGCCACGGGCAGCGCACCAATGGATGTCAACCCCGCCTCGATCGGCGTTCCTGAAGTGGCAGAGGTTGCACAGCGGCTTCATGCTCATCCCTTCACGGGCCGGGGCATCACCGTTGCCGTGCTCGACAGCGGCATCGCGCCGGTCGGAGACATCGCGAACCGGATCGTCGGCTTCAAAGATTTTGTGAATGGCGCGGACGACACCCCCTACGACGACTACGGGCATGGCACCCACGTCGCGGGGATTGTCGCGGGCAGCGGAGCGGCTTCCTCCAGCGACCTTCGTCAGTATCAGGGGATTGCAACCGGCGTCAAGATCATTGGTGCAAAGGTTCTGGGAGCGACCGGTCAGGGCACCGTCTCTGATGCGATCGCGGGAATCGAGTGGTGCATCGCGAACCGGGCCGCCTACAACATCCGTGTCATCAACCTGTCCCTCGGGGCGGTGGTCCGAGAGTCCTACCAGACGGACCCGCTCTGCCAGGCAGCGGAGCGCGCGGTCGCGTCGGGGATCGTGGTGGTCGCCACGGCGGGAAACCGCGGCAAGTATAGTACGATCAATTCACCGGGAAATGACCCCGCCGTTATCACGGTGGGAGCCTCCAACAACAAGGGGACCGCGCGGCGCGGCGACGATGTGATTACCAGCTATACGAGCCGGGGTCCCGCCGCGATTGATGCCACCATGAAGCCGGACCTGGTCGCGCCCGGCAACAAAGTGGTTTCCCTGCGCGCGCCGGGGTCGTGGATTGACACCAATCAGCCGCAGACCCAGGTCCCCACAAGTGAGTATCTGTCGAACCCCGAAGGGGAGTCCGCGTACGCCCGGTTCTCCGGTTCCTCCATGGCGGCCCCGGCGGTTGCGGGCGCGGCGGCAATCTTGCTTCAGGTGAATCCCCGCCTTTCTCCGAGCGGTGTCAAGGCCGCGCTGATGGCCTCAGCGCAGCTTCTATCGGGCACGGACCCACTCACCGGGGTCACGGGGATCTATGACCCGTTCACCCAGGGGGCGGGCGAGCTAAACCTGCCGGGCGCACTGGGTATCGCCCTGCACCTGCGTCCCGGCAGAGGACTGGTGGGGACACCAAAACCCATCTCCTCGATAGCGGGTGAAGGCTTCTACTGGTCACTCGCGACGATCCCGTCGCATTGGCGGATCCGTGGCGGTGCCGCCATCACACTGCTGAGCGGCCCCACGCTTTGGACTTCGCCTGCATTGTTCCGAAGTGGGCCAGGTCTCTGGACCGACAAGGCGATCTGGGGCGGCTCCCCCTCCCTGATCTATGGACCCGGTACGGTGCGCGCTGACAACGTGAGCTGGAACACGGGCGGCGACAACGTGAGCTGGAACACGGGCGGCGACAACGTGAGCTGGAACACGGGCGGCGACAACGTGAGCTGGAACACGGGCGGCGACAACGTGAGCTGGAACACGGGCGGCGACAACGTGAG
>JACMJB010000358.1 GCA_014380815.1 Armatimonadota bacterium | reverse complement strand
TGACACCGATGCGGAAGCCGATGGGGTGAATTTTCTGTCCCATAACTATTCTTTCTCACCTTCCGCCGTCGCTGTTTCGGTCGTCGCGGGCGTATCCGCCGTCGCGGTCGCCGGGGTCACTTCGTCGGTCGCCGGAGCCGACGCCGTCTCGTCGCGCTCTTCCACCGTTTCGGCGGGAGCCGCGTCGTTGGCGATCGGGGCCTTGAGTTCCGCTCGCAGCGGCGGCTTCGTGGTCTTCTTCGGGCCCGTCTTGACCGCCGGCGCCTCTCCCTCGGCAACGATGATCGTGATGTGGCTGGACCGCTTCAAAATCCGGTACGCGCGGCCCTGGGCGCGTGGCTGAACCCGCTTCATGGTCGGGCCGACATCCACGTAGCAGCGTGCGACCTTCAGGTACTCGACGCTCATACCGTGGTTGTTTTCCGCGTTCGCCATCGCCGAACGCAGCACGTTCGCGATCTCGTCGGCGGCATAGTTGGGCGTAAACTTGAGCTGGTTCAGGGCATCGGAGGCATACTTACCTCGGATCGTATCCAGAACAAAACGGACCTTGCGGGGTCCCATCCGCACGAACTTAGCCGTGGCCTGTGCTTCTGCCATAATAAATTCCTCGGCTCCTTACTTGCGGATTCGGCTGGCTTGACCGGTTCCGCCCGCGTGCCCCTTGAAGGTGCGCGTCAAAGCGAACTCGCCCAGCTTGTGGCCGACCATGTTCTCGGTAACAAAGACCGGCACATGCTTGCGCCCGTCATGAACTGCTAAAGTGTGCCCGATAAACTGCGGGAAGATGGTCGAGCGGCGGGACCAGGTCTTGATGATCCGCTTCTCGTTCCTTCCGTTCATCGCTTCAATTTTGTCGAAGAGTTTCTGGTCCACGAATGGACCCTTCTTCAGAGATCGTCCCATAATTTCTCCTGGGCGACGCTCGCTCGCGCCGCCCCTGCTTGCCCCGTTTCCAGAAACACTGGCGGGAGCGTGGTCAGGGCCTCTTCGAAAAGACACCCTGCCAACATGGACGCATTCGGCCCGCCGGGTGATGTCGTGCATCGCACCGGCAAAACGGCCTAGTTGCGGCGCTTGACGATGAACTTGTCCGTAGACTTGTTGCGCCGGGTCTTGAAACCAAGCGACAGCACACCGGTCTTCGAGACCGGGCCCTTCTTTCGACCGACCGGCGACTTACCCTCGCCACCACCGTGCGGGTGGTCCCGGGGGTTCATCACGACGCCGCGGACATGTGGGCGGATGCCCTTCCAGCGGGACTTGCCCGCCTTGCCCCACGACTCGTTCTCGTGGTCAATATTGCCGACTTGCCCGATGGTCGCGCGGCAGGTCACCAGCACACGCCGCATCTCGCCCGAGGGCAGACGCAGAAGCGCGTACTTGTCTTCCTTCGCCATAAGCTGCGCGGAGCCGCCTGCGGAGCGCACCATCTGACCACCACGGCCCGGGGCCAGCTCGATGTTGTGGACCTGGGTGCCGACCGGAATGTTGGTGATCGGAAGCGCATTGCCCGGCTTGATGTCCGCGCCCGGCCCGCTGGCGATCGGGTCACCGACTTTGAGGCCGACCGGCGCGAGGATATAGGTCTTGACGCCATCCTCGTACTGCAGGAGCGCGATGCGGGCGGAACGGTTCGGATCGTACTCGACCGAAACAACGGACGCCCCGACTACATCCTTGATCCGCTTGAAGTCTACAATACGGTACATACGCTTGTTGCCGCCGCCGTGGTTACGGGCGGTCAGAACACCGCGGTTGTTACGCCCACCGTGATTCTTGACCGGCTGAAGCAGGCTCTTTTCCGGTTTCTTACCCTTGGTGATGTCGTCGAACGTCGAGATCGACATGAAACGTCGTCCGGGCGTGACCGGTTTATATTGTCGTGTTGGCATGGTTACTCCTTACACGCCCTCGAAGATCTGAATGCTCTGGCCTTCGGCAAGGGTGACGATGGCCTTCTTGTAGCCAGCCGTCTTTCCGACCGAGGCGCGGCCAAAGGCGCGGAACCGCTTCTCTTTGCCCTTGACATTCAGCGTGTTGACATCGGTGACCACGAGCGGCTGACCGTCGGGCTGTGTGAACAGCGTCGTCACCGCTTCGCGAATCTGAATCTTGTTGGCGGCCTTGTTCACCACGAACGCGTAGCGCCGCTGACCATTGGCCTCCAGGGCCTTCTCGGTAATGATGGGCCGCTCGATAATCTTATACAGGTCAGGCATTCACGGCCTCCTCGGACGTACTCGTCTCGTCATCCTGGGCGGAATCGGCGGCCCACTGAGCCTCGATCTTCTCCGCCGCCGCGCGGGTAAGGACGACCATGCCGCCGTCCACCACATCGCGGGTCGAAAAGTTCGGCGCGACGCGAAGCGTCACATTGCCGATGTTTCGAAGCGACTTGAAGACGTTCTCGCTGGCCTCATCGAGGATCACGAGCGACTTCTTCGCGCCAGCCTGAACTTCGGTGAGAAAGGCGGCGGCCACTTTGGTGGAAAACTCCCCTTCGGCCAGCGGAAACTGATCTATAATGACCAGTTCGCCATCGGCCAGCTTGGAGGAGAGCGCCGACCAGATCGCGCCGCGCCGCATCTTCTTCGGCAGCGCGAAACCGAGGTCACGCGCATGAGGACCGTGCGCCGCGCCGCCCTTGCGGTAGTGCGGGGCGATGATGGAACCCTGACGCGCTCGCCCGGTCCCCTTCTGGCGGTATGGCTTGCGCCCGCCGCCCAGCATGTCACCGCGACCGGGCGCGTTGCGCGTATCCTGCCGACTGTTTTCCATCTCAGTACGCACCGCCTGGTGCATGAGCGGCAGGTTGCGCGGCGCACCAAAGATGCGCTCGGACAAGGTCAGCTCTCCGGCTGTCCCGCCACCCTTCGTTTTTATCGCCACAGTTGGCATCATTTTTCTCCGTTAAACTCGGTCAAGCCCGTATACAATGTCAGCCGAGAGGATTCGGCCTTCGCACGGGCGATACGAGGCAGATGTTGCCTCGTCAGTCAGAAGCCTCAGACCAGAATTGGCCCCTCGCTGCGGGAGGGCGAAGAGGCTGGGGGGCGCACTCAGATATGCGCCTTGTGGATCATCACCAGACCGCCGTTCGCGCCCGGTACGGCTCCACGGACGAGCAGAAGGTTCCGCTCGGTATCCACCTGAACGACTTTCAGGCCCTGCTGGGTCACGCGCTCGTTCCCCATGCGGCCTGGTCGCTTGGTGCCCTTGAAAACACGGGCGGCATCGGTCGCACCCGCGGACATCGGCTTGCGGTGGATCATGGAGCCGTGAGTCATCTCACCGCCCCGGAAACCGTACCGCTTCATGACGCCCGCAAAGCCCTTGCCCTTGCTGGTGCCGCTGATCTGAATCTTCTCGCCGACCGCGAAAAGGTCTGCCTTAAACTCATCCCCGATCGCCACCGTCGCGCCGTCCTGCAGATCGAACTCACGCAGAAAGCGTTTGGGCTGAATACCCGCATGATACAGGTGTCCCTGCTGCGGGCGGGTCAGCTTCTCGACTTTGATGTCCTCGAAGCCAAGCTGAGCGGCGCTGTAGCCGTCGCGCTCCAGAGTCTTGACCTGAGTGACCACGTTCGGGCTGACCGAAAGCACCGTTACGGGAACGACGCGACCCGCGTCGTCGAAAATCTGTGTCATCCCGACCTTCTTGCCGAGAATGCCTTTAACCGACATACGTACCTCCACGGCGCACCTGGGGGGCTGTCACCAGTCCCTTGCGTGTCGCGGTTTATTTTGAACGAGAACTAAAGCTTGATTTCGATGTCCACACCCGACGGAAGATCGAGGCGCATCAGCGCATCAATGGTCTTGGGACCGGGGCTGAGGATATCAATGAGACGCTTGTGGGTCCGCATCTCAAAGTGCTCCATGGATTCTTTGTCGATGGTAGGCGAGCGCTGGACGGTAAAGATCTGCTTCTCGGTCGGGAGCAGGACCGGGCCAGAGATTCGCGCACCCGTACGGCGCGCGGTATCCACGATTTTCTCCGCCGACTGATCCAGCACTCTGTGGTCAAACGCCCGCAGGCGGATTCTAACTTTGTCTTTTCGCATGGGTGATTGCGGCCTTTTTCCTTTTTTCAATCCTCACACGGCTTGAATAAGGCCGGGTGCTCTGGTTGCGCCCCTCGGACGCACAAAAAAGCGGGGCTGTTCGGCGTTATGGCTGAACAGCCCCGCGGTAAACACTTACTTAATAATTTTGGCGACGACTCCGGCTCCGACGGTGTGCCCGCCCTCCCGGATCGCGAAACGAAG
>JACMJB010000357.1 GCA_014380815.1 Armatimonadota bacterium | reverse complement strand
TTCAGCACCACGGGGTTGCCCGCCACAATCGCTGCCACCGCCATGCCGGTCAGGATCGCGAGCGGGAAGTTCCAGGGCGCGATGATCACCGCCGGACCGCGGGCATCGTAGAAGTACTCATTCCACTCGCCGGGAATGTTGCGCTGGCGCGGTCGCGACAGGCGCTCCATTTCGGCAGCGTAGAAGCGGCAAAAATCAATCGTCTCCGCGACATCGGCGTCGGCCTCCCGCCACGGCTTCCCGGCCTCGAACACCTGCCAGGCCGCGATCTCGAACCGCCGCCGCTGGAATTCGTCCGCGACCCGGTGGAGCAAGGCAGTCCGCTCGGCGACCGGCGTGTCGCGCCACGCCGGAAACGCCCCATGCGCCGCCGCGACGGCCCGCTCTGCCTGCTCGACGGTCGCGAAGAAGGTCCGCGATGCGACCCGATTTGTTTCTGAGGGGTCCCGCCGCTCCTCGAGGGTATCGGACTGTTCCCGCTTCCCCGCGATCACGATCGGGACGGTTTCGCCCAGTCGCTCCCGCACCTCGGTGAGCGCGTCCTGCATCCGCCGCTGATTCTCCGGCTCCACAAAATCGGTTTCCGGCTCGTTTGTGAAAGGAACGGTCCCACTGATCTGTGCAAAGAGACCCTTTTCCGCTTCGTTCGACGGACCCTCCTCCTGCAAGCGCGCAGAGGGGAAGGAGGTGTCCCGATTCGGGCCGGGGGGGGAGGGGGACGCCAGCAGTGTTGCGGCGTCTACCTGCTCGCCTGCGCTGCGGATAAACGAATCGTTGGAGGTGTTCTCCAGCAGTCGGCGAACCAGATAGGCCATTCCGGGGAGCAGTTCTCCAAACGGGACATAAACGCGGACACGCTCGTTTTGCGCGGCAAGGGCGCGACCGATAGGCTCTCCCATGCCGAACAATACCTGGTACTCAACGGCGCGGGGCGGCAGTCCGTGGGCGGCGGCAAGCGCCTGGGCACGGGCGGTGGAGCGGACGTTATGCGAGGCGATTGCGGGCCGCAGGGTCTGCCAGTTCTCGATCAGAAAGGCGGTGCAGTCCTCGTAGTTCGCGTCGGTGTCAGCTTTGTGGGAGTAGACCGGGACCGGGTGACCACGCTGCGCAGAGACGATCGTCTCATAATCCCAGTACGCTCCTTTGACCAGGCGCACCCAGACCGGCGTTCCGCGAACGTCGCGTGCCCAGTCCCGCAGGGCATGAAGATCCAGCAGGGAACGCCGCAGATAAGCCTGACTGACAATGCCTACCTCGGTCCAGTTGCGGAATTCCGACTCCGTGAAAACCTCCTGAAAGATGCGCTGGGTGATCGTGCAGAAGTCGTGCTGCTCCATATCGAAGTTGACAAAAATACCGTTCGTCTGCGCAAGGCGAAGGATGGGGCGCAGGCGTTCTTTCACGGCCTCGGCGGTGGCCTCGGCGGCCATCGGATCGAAGCGGGCATACAGGGAGGACAGCTTGACCGAAACGTTGACCTGGGGCAGCGTACCCCACGGCGCTTCGTCGGTCTGAGGGTTAGCAGGCCAGCGTGCGGAGATCGCGGCGAGGTCCCGCACCAGATCCAGGTACTTTTTCTGATAGGCGAGGGCATCCGCCTCGGATGTGACCGCCTCGCCGAGCAGGTCGAGGGTGAACGTCATACTTTGACCGCGAAGTCGCTGGATGGCGGCGGTCGCCTCGCGGGCATCGCGGCCCGCGATGAAGCGCTTCGCCATGAGTTTCGCGCCGGTGTTCGATGAGAACGATAGCAGCCGCCGGGTCAGTCCGTTCGAGGCAAGCGCGGTCAGCAGTGGCGCGGCGCCGGGTGGCAGCTTGACATCGGGGCGGACAAGATACTCCTGAAGATGCTGGGCCACCGCTTCGGGAGTCTTGAGGGCGGGGAGGGCATCCACGAAGCGGAACAGTTCGATTTTGAGCGAATCGTCCTTGGTGGTCAGCGCCATGAGCTGGTCATAGAACCAGTCGGAAGGCCGCCCCTTCTTTTCCTGGCGTCGTACTTCAGCCAGCAGGCTCTGTCCACGCGCCTGGGTGTCCGTCTCCAGGGCATCGTCGTCTCTGCGGATTCGCCGCTTGCCTGCCGTCGCGTCCCCGCCTGCTGATAGGGGCGCGGAAATGTCCGTTGACCGCGGTCTGCCTTCCTCTACAACGACTGCCATGGGTGTCTGATTCGCCTCGCTTTCCCCCTATTTTATCGCGTGGGCGGGCGGGTCTGTCGGGATGTCGCGGGATGGGGCGAAATGATTGTCCAGGGCGATCACGGTTAGCAGCAGGGGGGCACCGATCAGAAACCCCGCGACCACATCGGTGGGATAGTGGGTCGCGAGGTAAACGCGCGTCAGCCCCACCATCCCCGCGATCAAGACCGCTAGCCCATACAGCAGCCCCATAAGCCAGCGGGAAGGGCGGTCTACGTGGGAAAGGATCAAATGCGCCAGAAACCCGTAAACTACGAGAGCGAAAACGGTGTGACCGGAAGGGAAGCTTGCGAACGGTGCTTTCTCCAGTGGTGGTACGATCTCCGGGCGAGGGCGGTTCACGCCGTACTTGAATGCCAGTGTCAGCGCCGAGGATCCAGCGACCGACACCAGGTACAGCAGAAAAGAGCGCCACGGCAGCCGCTTCCGCCAGGCGAAAAAGAGGACCAGCGCCCCCAGAGGGGCGACAAACTGCCAGTTTCCAATTAAGCTGATGAACTTCGCGGCGGGCGTCATCCAGTCGCCCTCGGAAGATTGGGAAAGCAGATTGACCCGGCGCAGCAGCACTCGGTCAATAGTCTCACTGCGACCGCTGCCGACCTCGCCAGTGATCTTGATGAGCCATGCCAAACCCAACACGCTGAACGCGGTCACCCATACCAGCACCCGCTGCCGCTTGCGTGGGTCCTGGGGCAACGCTTCTGGCGGCGGCGGCGCCTCTAAGGAAGAGGAGAACATGCCTGTACGGTTCCCGTCCCGCGTTCTTTTTAACCGTTTGAGGGTGGTTCGGTACCGTGAAGGCTGCGAGAGGCGCTACCCATAGCTACGGGGATCACGGCAGTGACGGAGATAACGGGGCGTCGGTGCGAAAAGGGGCGGCAGGCAGACCGTCTTTTGTCCACAGATTGACTGCGGGAAAGTCCGCCCAGCCGAAGCGAACCGCGACGATGCGCTCCACACCCTCCGGTGCAGTCACCGTGACACGGTCCGGTCCGGAGATGACAGCGCGGGCGGCGCGAACAAACCTGCCATCCTGTCCGGCAACGGTAAACCCGATCAGGGACTGGCCGTCCATGATGGGGCGGCCCGCGCTATCGGTCGGGGCCGCCCGCAAACCGCTCCCCGCATGGTCGAAGGTGAGCATCGCGCTTGCACCGGAAACGTGCAGTGTGCGGAACGCGGGTGATTGCGCGGGGACGTTCTCCCCATACGTGAGATTGCGGGCAAGCAGGGCGAGGCGTTCGCCGACCACGCGTATACGCCTGGGGTGGATATTTTCTTCGTCGCCTGCATCCGTAATCACGGCGACCGCGACCTGGGGAAGGGTTTTCGCGGTCTGCTGCTGCGATTCCCGCAGCTCGGCCCAGCTGGACTCCTGCGGATCATCGGTCACTTTTCGGAACGGTGCGAGCTGCGCGAGGTAAAAGGGGAAGTCGCCCTGCTTCCAGTCACGACGCCAGTTCGTGATCATGCCGGGCAAAAGGCGGCGGTAGGCGGCAGCGTTCCCGGCGTTGGACTCTCCCTGGTACCAGAGCGCGCCACGAATCGGGTAGCGGACTAACGGGTGGAGCATCGCGTTGTACAGACCCGAGGCGGCGTTGGCGTCCACCGCGCCCGGATCGGGTCCCGGATCGCTCGGCTGGGTTCGTTCCGCTCGGTACCGCCACCAACCCGCAAGCGGAATCGAAGCCGCGGCGCCCTCTGGGGCGAGCGTCATCGCGTCCGCCGGACCGGTCATGCCGCCCCCTCCCGATACGTCCCAGAGGCGCACGGCGACGACGTTCGCTCCCGCTTTGAGTATCCCTGCCGGAACCGCATAGCGGCGCGCCTTCGCCCACGTATTCGGGCCGTCATCGGGGCCAGTCGCGCCCACCGCGACGCCGTTGACGAACGTCTGGTCGAAGTCGTCCATCGCGCCCAGCGAAAGGCGGGCCGCACGTCCCGCAAGCGTGGCAGGAATCTCCAGGGTGCGCCGGAACCAGACGCCGCCGTCAATGGCCTTGAGGTCCCCCGCGCCCGCTTCGTCCCATCCGGAGGGCACCCGTGCGGTCTTCCAGTCGCCGTCGTCGAAGCCCGCGAATTCCCAGCGGGCCGTAGTAGCGGCGTTCCGCCCCGCGTCTTCCAGACCGCCGCCCGGCGATCCCGCTGCCCTCCACGCGGCGAGCCTCTGGTCATACGCCGCTTGCACCGCTTTGATGGCGGGGTCAAGTGGGTCGGTGCTCCGGGTTTGCCAGTCGAATTCTCGGGGAGGAACGCCCGCGCTCCTCAGATCCGCTTTTGCGGTCCACGCCTCGATCCGCGTTCCGCCCCACGATGTATGGATCAAACCGATCGGGACCTTGCGTGTGCGGCGCAGTTCCCGGGCAAAGTAATACCCGGCGGCGGTGAAACCCCCGGTCGTATCTGGTCCGGCCGGTTCCCAGCGACCGCCGGTCAAGTCACTCTCAGGGTCTGGACTTCTCACCCAGGGGACATGAAATAAGCGCAGCAGGGGATCGGCGGACCGGCGGATCTCGTCGGAGGCATTTTCGGTCTCCGAAACCGGCAGGTTCATGTTCGACTGCCCGGAGCATACCCACACCTCGCCCACCAGTACGCCCTGTACTACCACGACGTTGTCACCCCGGACGGTCAGCGTGTACGGACCGCCCGCCGGGACAGGTTTAAGCGCAGCCGTCCAGGACCCATCGGCCCCGGCGGTCACCGTGGCGGTGCGATCTGCCATGGTGACACGGACTTTTTCGCCTGCCCGCGCCGATCCCCAAAAACGCAGCGGCCTTTTCTGCTGCAGAACGCATCCGTCCGAGAGGAGGTGTGGCAGAGTCACATCAGCGCGGGCGATCGTGGTCGCCAGGGTGAGCATGCCCAGCAGCAGCGTTCTTCCGATCGCCGCCGCGCCGCGCCCAAAGGTAAGGTATTTGAGATCTGTCTTGAGATTCATCACGATTTACTTGCCCTGTCTTGTCGGTAAAGGAGATCGTTTTCGGGCCGTCCGCAGAGGCGGAGCAGGCAGCGCGCGATTGACAGCAAACCAGAAGGACTGTAAAGTGAAACCGGTTTAAGCCTATGAGCACGCATACCGATCCGCAAAACCCCTTGCCCTCCGCAAAGCCGACCATTCTGGAACTTGCCGCGCGCCTGTCGCTGTCGAAGGGGGCCGTATCGCGCATCCTTAACGACAAAGGAGAGGGCTTTTCGGAGGAAACGCGCCGCCGTGTCTTCTCCGTCGCCCAGGAGATCGGGTATGTCCCGAACCCGCTGGCGCGTGCCCTGGCGACCGGAAGAAGCGGGTTTATCGCCCTTTGGGTACAGACACTTGTCACGTCGTATCATGCCCAGGTCGCGCATGCGATGGAAGAGGCCCTGGAGACGCATGGTTACCAGATCGCCGTCACCCCCTTTGGACGGTTCGAAACCAGGCGGGAAAAGTATGCGGGAACTCCAGCCGGGGTTGACGGCATGATCGCCCACGAGATATACGGTGACATCCTTCCCTTGCTGTTTCGCGGTGTCAATCGCAAGGTCCCGGTCGTGACGACCGGAATCTTCGCACCGATGAACGGCTATGACCACGTCTACGTGGATCTGAGCGGAGCCGCCGAAGACGCGGTGCGGCATCTGGTGCGAAGTGGTCGCCGGCGTATCGCCTATGCCTCCGACGACATTCACTCGCGCTCTCAGGACACGCGCTTCCTGGCATACCATGCCGTCATGGCCGAGAGCGGTCTTGAACCGGAACTGATCGGGCTTCCGGGCAGTGATCGAGCCTCCATCCGCAGTGCATTGCGCGACACCATCGGCGAACAGGGCTGCCCCGAAGCACTGTTCTGTCACAATGACGACGCCGCGATCGCGGCGTACCGGGCGCTGTGCGACCTCAAACTGCGCGTCCCGGATGACTGTGCCCTGGTCGGCTGCGACGGTATTCCCGATACCGAGTATCTTCCCGTCCCGATCACCACGATCGTTCAGCCTTATGCGGAGATGTGCGAGACCGCCTGCCGCCTTTTAGAGAGGCGTCTCGCGGACCCGGACGCGGATCTGCAGCAGGTGACCCTGCCGGCGCTCCTTGAGATCCGTGAGTCTTCCCTTGCGTCTCCACAGCAGAACCGTCATCTCCCGTAGAGCACAAGGCGCTCAGCGGGAGGCTTCCTCCCTCGGTCGGGTAGGGTCTTTCGTCGCGGCCCCCGCTTTGCTGCTGCCAGCGCGGAGCGGATACATATTGTAGGCCACGCGCCGGTTGGCCTGCACCAGATCGAAGTGCGGTGTATCCGTGGTATCTACAAAGCCACGCAGGACTGCTTCACCGTCCGGGCGTCCGGTCAGCGGCTGATCCCGGAACTGAAAAAAGTGCGCCCCGACCATCAGCGGGTGGTGGAAGGCGGCGTTTATATACTGCTCGACCGCCTTGGTGCGTGCATCTGCCTCTTCCGACAGTACATCGCCGCGAAACGGTGTCTCCCAGGTGTCGCTCCCGACCCCAAACTCCCCGGAGATGAACGGCTTATCCACGACACCAACGTACCGGTCCAAACGATCACCCGGCTGTTTATCGTAGACGTTATAGGAGATCACATCGCAGTACTTCGCGGCGGTCTGGATCACCGGAAGATCTATGTGCCCGTTGAAGCGGCAGCCCAGATAAAGCGTGCTTGGCCCAATCTCTTTCACCAATCGGCGCACCGTGGCGAAATATTTGTCCGCGAATGCGAGGCTGAAATCGCCGCAGTCCTGCCCGAACGCCGGATTCTTCGGGTCGCCGGGCAGCGTCTTTGTCGCCAGGAAATCCTTCCAGTCGGTATGTTTCGTGCCCCAGGCGGTGTTCAGTGCAGCGATCTGCCCGTACTTTGCCTGAAGCCGCCCGGTAAAGACGCGCTTGGCGGCGAAATCACCGTTCTCCCCCAGAGCCGCGTGGGCGATGGCCTCGCCGTGCTGTCCCGGTCCCCACCACAGTTCGTTATCCACAAAATAGCCGATGCACCAGGGATCATCGGCGCTTTTGCCCTTTTCCTGGGCCAGACGAGCGCGGAGGGATGTCTCAAACTCCGGTGAGAATGCGTCCGGCATATGCCCCATCCACGGCCCGCCGTAGTGGATCGCGACAACATACGGGGTCTTGCGACTGGCGATCACGTCCTCGGAGGACCAGTTAGCGACGGTATTGAAGCCCCAGTTTCGCAGTCGGCGGTGCATTCGGGCGATGGATGCTTTTCGCCAGTTCGGACCGTATTTCGCCTCGGCGGCGGCCCCCGAAAAGTCGTAGGAGTCGTAGGATTTTCCCTGATAATACATGAAGCGGGCATTTTTTCCCTGCCCCCAGTATTGCGCGGCGACTCTGTCCGTCCGCGACGGCAGATCGGAGAACCAGTTTTCCCGGCCCGTGACCGGGGTTCCCTCTCCGAAGCCGACACCCGTCGGACCATAGGAGAAAAACAGGTGGCCGTCGGGATCAACCAGCCACCACTTACCCTCGTGCTTTGCGGTGTAGAAGCGGCCCGTCGCCGTCCGCTTCGGCCCTTTCGCCCATCCGCCCCACTTGTCCCAATCCGATGGGCCGGAGTACGTTTTCATCTCGGCGTCTTCCTGCTTGAGACGCAGGGTGAAATCCTCATCGCGGTGTATCTTGCCTGGCCACTCGGTATGCGTGTACTGCCCGTAGCGGTCCACAAACGGATAGAACGGAACCGGTCCGGGAGTTGTTTCACCCGATGCCCGAACGTCTGTCACGCGGACCGATGCCCGCTCCTCGGTGCCGCCCGCCAGCGCGACCGTCACGCCTGCGATCGCGGACGAATCCAGGGTGTTGTCCCGCACGTTGATGTTCCTGGTGTACATAAAGAACGCAGAGAAGGGGGCATAGGTTGGGTCTTCTGGTCGCCGCTTGAGCGGCAGCACAACTGTCTGCGTGGCGCCGGGGGCAAGGATCGCGTAGGCGCGGCAGGCATCCTGCGTGCCGACCGATCCGGCGTTTTCCGCCCGGATTAGGAGTGTCGCCGGGGTGTTGCCGGTGTTGTGCACCGTCACCCGGATCTCCGTGCGGCGCGAGAAATCCCACGACGCATTTCGCGGCCTCAGCAAAAGCGGAGTCTTCGCGGTGACCGTCCGCGTCGAGGGCAAAAGACCCTCGCCGTTTGGGGAGACGCTTGTTGTCTGGTCGGCCCGCACGGGAACGGCGAGGGAAAGGGGCGCCAGGCTCAGCAGCGCCCCAGCAATACAGATACCGAGAAACCGATTCGTTTTAAGATTCACGTTAGGATTCACGACGTTGCTTTTCCTTGCTGTCTCAGCCTTAGCGGGACTCGTTCAGGTCCCAGGTATCGCGCCACGGGATCTGGAAACGGCCCTCGGTGAATGTGATCGGAAGCCAGACATAGCGCCCCTCAATCGGATTATCCGGTGTCCAGCGGTCCGCGAGGAAGAGAAACGTATCGGGCCTCCCCGCCACCGGAAGGACGTAGGTACTCTGGGCGCTGAAGGTCGTTTCCGCGTCCGGCCCGACACAGGGGTTATCCAACTCTTCCCACGGACCGAACGGGCGGTCCGCAACCGCTGACCGGGCGGCATTGGGCGCCCACCCGGTGCAGCCGGACCCGACAAACCAGTAGCGCCCTCCGTGCCGGAACACCGCGGGCGCTTCCATGTAGCGACCGGGAAACGCCTGTGTATGCTCGCCCGAAGTCTGGAGGTAATCGTCGGTGAGGCGCGAGATATGGAGTGTTCGATTGTCCTCGGAGGCGGTGAACAGGTATGCTGCCGCATCGTCATCCACAAACAGCGTCAGATCACGGGACATTGCGCCGTCCGGTCGGAAGCTCTCCCGAAACGCAAAGGGTCCCGTTGGCGAATCGCTGACTGCGATACCGACCCGTGCCGACTGATAGCCCTCGCCGAGCAGTTCCAGGTGAAACCACATCACGAACTTCCCGGTTGCCCGGTTGAAAAGGACCTTCGGGCGCTCCAGAATGCAGCCCCGGGCAAGGTCATGGTGCGGGTCTTCCGAAACGGGAAGCGCAATCCCTTCGTTACCCCAGTGATACAGGTTCGACGAGGAGTAGCAGGAGACACCAACCTGGGCCTTGTTGCCCTCCGGTTCGGCGATTTTGAACTCGCCGTACCAGTAGTAAACCCCCTCGTGATAGAGCAGACCGCCGCCGTGGGCATTGATCGGCTCCCCGTTGGTATCGTTCCAGACCTGCCCCGGCACAAAGCAAGGTTCCGCTACTGGTACTGGAGTGGCAGGATTTTGAGTTTGCATAGCGTGTTCCACTATCCTCTTCGATCTCACGGACGGGTCACGGGCCGACGATCGCCGGGAATTCTGCTGTGCTCCGCCGCTTTCTGGCCCGGATCGTAACGCGGAAGTGCGCGCGGAGGACCGGAGGCGGGGTCGCTTCTGACCGCAAAAAAGATCGCGAAGACCACCGCGGCCAGAATTCCAACAATGGCACCGATGATGACGCCGGGGGGAACCTCTTTTTTCTCTTTCATGGCCTGATTTATCCTAGTTATCCGCCCACCACTGGCCCCAGAAATCGTTCAGTCGCCTGGAATCCTCAGCATCGGCGGCGGCAGGGGCGCCACCATACGGGAAGAAGTAACGGTTCTCACAGCCGCCATAACTCCCCCCGCTGTCCATGGACATCCGGTCGGCAGGCACTTTCCCCGCATGACCGTCTGCGTAGGCGACGATGTACTGGTTTGCGTGGTAGTCTTTGGCTGCTTTGTACACCCCATTGTAGTCATAGGTACCGTCCCCCAAATTTGACTTGTTAGGACAGGCAGATCGCGCCCCGTCTATCCAGTGCATGGCCGTCCAGTTGCCGTTCGGGTTTGCACTCGCCGTTCCGACCGGATCGCGGCCAACGATAAATGCCATGCGGGAAGCAGGTACCTGCATGGCAGCTAGCGTCATTAGACCCGCCCCGTCAAACTTCAGGTTCGAGAACCCGAACCGATTGATGGAGATGGTGGTCGTCCATCCCCAGCGGTTGGAAGCATCCACCAGAACATAGGGTGTTTCGCGCGCCCTATCGAAAATAACATCCGTACTCTTCATATAGGGCTGAATGAGCACCGGCCAGGGGCGATACAGGTTGCCGTCGGTAAACGGAGCGCCCTCGTAGATCTCCCAGGGTACCGTGGCCTCATCGTAATCATCCGCATACATGTTCGCCGACATCATGATGCTGCGGACATTCGAAAGCGTCGAAGTGTCCCGTGCGGCGCGGCGCGCCTGAGCAAAGACGGGGAACAGGATCGCGGCGAGGATCGCGATGATCGCGATCACAACCAGCAGTTCAATCAGGGTAAAGCCGGAGTGGGTTCGTGGGATGCGCCATAATCCTGCGGCGGGGCGTGAGTGAGGGGCAACAGTGGACATAGTTTCCTTTCACCGGATAGCAGGCATCGCGTATCCAGCACAGCATCGTTGTTTCAACAGGAGCAGCACGGCTTTCTATACAGGCTCTTGAAGAAGTCTGAAAGGTAAACCGGTTTTGTGAAACCGGTTTAAGTACCCGGATTCTATACCGGAATCACTGACCTGTCAAGTTGATCCGAAAGATGTTTTCGATTTCCTCCTTATAAGTCTTCGTCCCTTGTTCGGCAGCCCGACTGCGGAGATGATGAATCGGTTCGTCACACGCACAATAACACGGTTCGCGCGACCCGTCAATCTAAGTCAGGGTGTTTCCAGAGTCGCAAAAATTTCGCGACGATGAGTTGACACTCCCGATCCACCGTGCTATAGTCCAGATGACGAACCGATTCATCATACGAAAAGGCGTGCTTAAATTGGCCACAATGACGGAAGTTGCGAAGCGGGCGGGAGTGAGCAAGACCCTGGTCTCCGCGGTGCTCAGTGGATCGCCCGGTAATACGAGGGTCGCCAGCCAGACACGCCAGCGAATCCTCGGAGCGGCAACAGAACTGAAGTATTCGCCGAACGGTATCGCCAAGGCACTCCGGCACGGTCGAATGAATGTGATCGGGCTATACATGGGAGAGTGGATTCTCAATACGCACGACCTGTTTCTCGCGGAGATCGTCAGCGGTCTCCAGGTCGGCTGTGGTCAGCAGCAGAAGGATCTGTTGCTGCACGGTACGTTCCGGGGACGCTCGATCAACGACATCTATATCGAACTGATCAACGGCAAGATTGACGGTCTGGTGATGTTTACTCAGCAGGACGATCCGCTGGCCTCCCTTCTGGCGGAATCCTCGGTTCCGGTGGTCACGATCGCGGATGCGGTGGATAACCTGCCCTCGGTGGTCGTGGATGATTCCGCGGGGGGACGTCTGCAGGCGGAGTACCTTGCCGCAAAAGGGCACAGGATCGTACTGTATCGTCGAAGTGTCGTCTTTCAGACCTCAACGGAGCGACGCTACCAGGCATTTCGAGAGGCAGCTACCGCCCTGGGAATGACGGTGATCGAAACAAGCCGTCCTTTGTCGTCGCCTGGTTTCTACGTCACAGAAGAAGAGCGGGAATGGCTGCATAAGGGATCGGCCCATCGCCCCACCGCCATCGTCTGCTGTACGGACCGCTTTGCACACGGCTTCGTGAATCACTGTCGAAGCGTCGGTATTCGCGTTCCCGAAGATGTCGCCGTCGTCGGTTTCAACGGCATCGTGATGGAAATGGTCACACTCGACTTGACAACGATTCGTGCTCCCTGGGCAGAGGTCGGTCGTACCGCCATCGAACTGGTCGCGCGGCGCTTATCTGGAGAGGAGGTATCGAAGGAAACGATCCTGCCAGTTGAGTTGATCGAAGCGCAAACCGCCTGAGCGTTGATCGCCGCGGCCTCCGGACTGTCTTGACTCCCGGCGCACCGCCGCGCCCCCTTTGCCGAGCGAGCCTACTCACCTCATCCCGGCGCTATGACAGCGTTGTATAAATGTCAGCGACACGACATGGAGAACTATGATGTTTGGAAAAAGTCCCCTTTCGCCCCCTTTTGTCCGACTGGCGCACCGCCGCCGTGCGTTCACCCTGATCGAACTGTTGGTGGTTATCGCAATCATAGCCATACTAGCTGCGATCCTGTTTCCCGTCTTTGCTCAGGCGCGGGAAAAAGCGCGCAGTGCGAGCTGCGCGAGCAACCTCAAACAGCTTGGGCTGGCGGTCCTCCAGTACACCCAGGATTATGATGAGGTGTACCCCATGGGGCAGACAACCTGGGGACCGGAGAAGCAATTGATCCCGGACTTGCTGTTTCCCTACATAAAGAGTGGCAGCAGCTGGAGCGGGAACAGCGTGTGGCACTGCGCGAGCGTGGAAGCAAACGATGATTTCACGAACAACTACTGGTACTCCGTAGCGTACAACTGGTCCTACCTGAACCGAGTCGTCACCAACGACACCAACCCGAACTGGGGCGGGTGGTGGATCTATGACTGGGTCGAGGAGGGCGTCACCCTTGCGGAGGTGACCAACCCTTCGGCGACGGTCCTATTCGCCGACGCAGGACCGGACGATGGTCCGTCCGACACGAACGCCACCAATCCCACCTGGTTCTGTCTGCTGAGTCCATCCGGTCTGGTGGCCGACAAACAACTGGGCGGCCCCTTCGGCTGGTTCTCCGCTATGGCCGCACGTCACAACGGCATGGCGAATATCACCTGGTGTGATGGACACGTCAAGGCGATGAAACTGGAGTCGGTCTACGGCAAGTGGACTGGCAAGGACTTCACCCCCACCCAGACGCCGCCAGACAAGTACTTCATGCTGAACCAGCCGTGACTGGGCGAGAGACGAACGACTGATGGAGGGGCGGCTCAAGCCTTGAGCCGTCCCATCGAAAGCATCAAGGAGACAATGATGATGGCGATTCGCGTCCTGTTCGTCGGTCTGTGCCTCTCCGTTTTCCTGGTCCCAGTGACGGGGTGTTCGCGTCGCGCTGCGTATTCGGCCCGCCCGCCCGGAGCATCCCAGGGTCCTGTGAAGGGGCCACCAAATGTCGGTCCTGTCACCGATAGGTCCGGGAAAATGACCGGAGTTCGGGATTCTAAGGGAGTGGTACACAGCATCCAGGGTCAGTAACGCAATACTACAATATTACGATACTACAATAGTACCTTCCCACAACGATTGATCGAGAGCGCAAGCGCGAAGATCCAAAGCCACACACTGAATACTGAGGTTCAGCGTCCTTTGTCCTTGCTGTGTAT
>JACMJB010000356.1 GCA_014380815.1 Armatimonadota bacterium | reverse complement strand
TGTCCTGCAGTCCGGTCGCGGTGTTCCGGACGATGGGAAGCAGGCTGTACAAAAACAGCGCGACGATGGCGCTGGCGGGAGTGATACCCAGAACTGGCACCAGGAACGCGAGCAGAGCGAGCGATGGGATGGTCTGAATGACGCCCACTGTCCCCAGGATGGACTGGCCCCCCAGGCCCCCCCGACTCGCAACGATGCCGAGCGGAATCCCGACCAGAACCGCGCCCAGCAGGGAGACCCCGACCAGTGTCAGATGCCGCAGGGTCCACCGGGTCAGCTTCGCGGGATAGGATTCGCTCTGGGAGGCTGCCTTCGCCCGCGCCGCGCCGCCGAAATACGAGGCCGCCGCAATCGCGTAGTCCTTTGTTTTCTCTGCTTCGGCGTTCAGGCGGGTCATCTCCGCTTCGTCAATGGTCCCCTCCAGCGTTTTGAGGGCGGCGAGTGCCCCAGGGGGCAGGTCCAGACGATACAAGAAGACGGCCCGGTACTGCGGGAAGAACTGCCGATCATCGCGGAGCACCACCAGATCATAGCGGGCGATCCCAGCATCGGTGGAGTAGGCATCGGTCAGGTCTATCTGGCGTGCGGAAAGCGCGGCATAGGCCAGGCCATGCTCGATGCCACGGGCCGGATAGCTCAGGCGATACGCGGCCTGCAGGGGACGCCAGCCGTCCTTGCGCTCCAGAAACTCGTTGCTCAGGCTGACTCGCAGGTCAGGGTGTTTTCGCAGGTCGGAGATCGTTCGGATGCCGAGTTTTTCGGACTGATCGCGGCGCATGACCAGGGCGTAGGTGTCATCGAAGCCCAGGTCACCGGTCATGCCGACCCCAAACGGTTTCAGAAGTTCGCGGGTCTGATCCGGTGTCCGCTTGCCACCGGTTTTCAGAATCTCCTCGGTGATAGTCCCGGTGTACTCCGGATAAGCCGAAATGGAGCCGGTGCGCAGCGCCTCCCAGACGATGCCGGTCGCGCCGATCCCCTGCCGATGTTCGGGCGCGAACCCGGCATCGGCGAGCGTCTTTTTGGCGATCTCGCCCAGCACATACGACTCCGTGAACTTCTTCGACCCGACTACCACGGGGTCGGCGGCCCGCGCCGCGCCGCTAAAACCAGTAAAACCAAGGCCACACAGCACCGCAAACGCGGCGAACACAAGGCAAAAACGGAATGTCCGGAATGTCCTGTTCGTCATAGCTGCACCAAACTCCGCTGGGCGTTCAGGAACTCTGTCACGAATGGCATGGCAGGTCGGTCGCGCAGGTCCTCCAGCGATCCGGCCTGCGCGATGCCGCCGTCCTGCATCAGCACGATCCGGTCGCCCAGGTAGCCCGCCTCGCCCATGTCGTGGGTCACCAGAATCACGGTCTGCCCCAGCTCCCCGAAGATGCGTTTCAGGTCGGTCTGCAGGCCCGCGCGGACCATCGGATCCAGCGCCCCCAGTGGCTCATCCAGCAGCAGGGCTTCGGGCTTCAGCATCAGAGCGCGCATCAGACTGACCCGCTGCCGCTGACCTCCCGAAAGCTCGGCGGGATAACGGGTCAGACCGTCCGCGGGGAAGCGGGTCAGTTCGCAAAGCTCGTCAAAGCGCGCCTGGATCTCCGCCTCACCACGACCCGATTCGCGGGCCATCAGGGCCACGTTCCCCGCCGCCGTCAGGTGGGGGAACAGGCCGCCATCCTGGATCACATAGCCGATGCGCCGGCGCAGCAGGGTGTGTTTCTCTCGGGTAAGCGGCTCGCTGTCGAAGGTGATCGTGCCGCTGGTCGGCGCTATTAGCCCGACCACCAGACGCAGCAGCGTTGACTTCCCGCAGCCGCTCGGCCCGATCAGAACCGTAGTTTTGCCCTCATCGAAGGCGAGAGTGGTGGGCTTCAGTGCCCAGCCGCCACTGCG
>JACMJB010000355.1 GCA_014380815.1 Armatimonadota bacterium | reverse complement strand
CTGCCCCACTGCCCCGCCGCCGCGCCGATCCGAAGCTGCCCTTTTAGACCGCCGATCTTTTCCGGCAGCGGGAATGTCTTAGACGGACCGCAGCCGAGGGACCGAAGGACATCCGGGGGAGCCGCCAGCAGCGATGCGCCTTCTGGCGCGGCCCCCAGCAGAGACGCCACCTGCGCCCGCATCCCGCCCTCGGCGGGCCGGAGGAGATGCAGGACGCGCCAAGGGCATACAGTGACCGTCGCTGGCTCGTCCAGCAGCAGGACATCGGGTCGTGTGAGCAAAATCCGGGCGAGCGAGGCGCGGTTCCGCCAGCCACCGCTCAGGGTCTCGATGGGTTGATGGCGACGCGTCTCGTTAGACCCCAGCTTGGTCAGCGCGGTCTCGATACGGCGCGGGTAGTCCCAGCCGTCGCGCTGTTCCATTGCTTCCAACAGTTCGGCCTGCCGGTCCAGCAGTTTTTCCATTCTGGTGAGGGCGAGATCCGGAACCGAGGCGTCCACGCCGACCTGCTCTAGTTCCTGTTCGATGGCGCGGACATCGGCGAAGACCGCTTCGAGAACCTCCTGGACCGAGGCGGCCCCATCCAGCTCCGAGAACTGCGAGAAGTAGCCGACGAGGGCATCTGTGTTCACGTCCACCGTGCCCTCGTCCGGGTCTTCGTGTGCCAGGATGAAGCGCAGAAGGGTCGTTTTATCCGCGCCGTTTTTGCCGATCAGCCCGACGCGCTCGCCCGCACGCAGCCGAAACGACACATCGCGTAAGACCAGACGTTCGTCATAGCGTTTCGTGACATGGTTCAGTCGGATAAGACTCATCAGCTCTCCTGGGGTGGGCAGAATCTACCCCAGGTTTAAGCGTACCATGTGCCATGGGAACCCGGAACACTCGGGACACTCGTTCAGGGAGTGCCCCGGTCGTCTCTTCCATGTACGCCCTGGGGTTTCCCGGACGGCTCCAGCCGAATCACCGTGCGTCCGGGGAGAGACGGAAGCAGGAGTTCTACCCAGAGTTCGTCCGCCGACAGATGCGGCACCAGCAGGACCGGCACGGATACTTCGCCGCAGCGCGCCGTCGCTCGGTAGGCACCGAAGCCACCGATTGGCACCGGCAGCGCGAGGCGTACACCAGGCAGGTTTTGCGCAGGGGAAAGGGCGGTCTTCTGCTCTCCCCCCACTGACGGTGTAGAAGCGGCGAACCGTGCGTAGTCGAAGGTGACGGGGCCGCCGATCACGCGAAAAGACAGCTCTGTTTTCTTCAACCCAGCAGGGATCCCCAGCGTGCGCAGGTCGGTGGTAAAGGTGCCGGGGCGCTGCGACCGAATAACCCGGTATGGTTTCCCATCCCGTTTCAAAAGCAGTTCCCAGGTCCCGGCGCACTCCGGAACCTTGACTTCCAGCAACGGCAACAACTGGGCGTCGAGGGCGATGCTGGTGTAAAGCCCCGCCGGTTTTGCGGCATCCGTGGGCGTAATGGTCAGTCTGCCGTCCTTCGCCGACAGGGTGCCGAAAAACGATCTCCATCCCGCCTGCGTCGTCATCTCCTGAGACGGACTGTCGGCGATGGAAGGGGCTTGTGCCTGTGCGCCCTCCGCGACCCTCGTCGCCTCAGCGGGATTGACAACGAGAGTAACGCTTCGATCGTCGTGGGTGGAGGCCGCAGCATAGATACCGCGAAGAGGAGAGCCGTCCACCGAGGTCAGCGACACATCCAGGCGGCGACCATTATCCGCCGCGAGCGGCAGATAGTCCGCGAAAACAGAATAGGCGGGACGCGGCTGTCCCAGCGCGTCGAACAGGCCATAGGGAGAGTCATCGCCCCCGGCATGGAAGATGTTAAGCCAGGATAAGCCGCTCGCCAGCAGTCGTGCCATGGCGACATTCAGGCGAGCCTCCTGCACCTGCGGCGTGAACTGCGGCGGCGGCTGAAACCATTCCGCGTTCTTCCAGACAAACCCGCTCTCGTTGGCGTAGAGGGGTATTGCCACCCCGCTTGCCATCAGGCTGCCTTCAACCAGGCCCATCGGAACATCCCAGGCGGGACTTTTTCCGGCATAAGGGTGGAACGCGAAGCGGTCCGCTGCCTGCAGGGTGCCCGCCCGGACGAGGTCGGCGACAAACGCCTCTTTGAACCCCGCCATGCCAGTGGTGAAGATCTCCGCCGATGGGTCGAGGCGCCTGACGATCGGCACCACGGTTTTAAAGAGCGTGATGTACTCCTGGGTCGAGCCACGAAAGAACTGCTGGATATCCGCTTCGTTCCAGATCTCGTACGAATCAATCCTGTCGCCGTACCGGGCAATCAGGCCGGTCACGATCTCCGCGTATTTCGCCGGGTCCGGTGGAACAGTGTGCGCTCGCTTCGCCTTTTTCGCTAGCTCCAGGCGCTCCGGCGAAACCGCGGCCCAGGCGGGCGTCCCTTCAAGGATCACCTGAAGTCGGCTGTTCGCAGCGGCGGCCCGGTTGAGAATATCGTCTAGCTTCGCCCACCGTTTCGGATCGCCGGGCGGGCCGACATACTGGGTCCGCGCGCTGATGCGAAGCGCGCTCCAGCGTTTGGAGAGATCCGGCGGGATTGGATTCGATCCGTTGGGATAGCTGGAGGCGAAGCCGCTTCCCAGCCCCAGAACCCGCCGAGGTGCTGGTTCGAGGTGGGTTTCCATCTGGAGGGCATCGAAGTAGATCGGCGCGACACCCGGGTTGCCGACAGTCAGTTCGGCTGCCGCGCCAGGGGGGGGCGGCGGCAGGTAAACGATGCGATTGAACTCGACAGGGATACCGGCAAGATCCGGAGCGCCAAAATTTCCCTCTCCCCCCATGTCCTCGTAAACAAATCGCTCCGAAAGAACCACCTGCTGCCCCACCGCGACCGAAAGTCCGGCATCATTGGCCCCGTAGGCACCGCGAATCCGCAAAAAACGCGGTGTCTTCGCACGAAGGGCCGCCGCGGGAAGCTGAAGACGTATGGTCGCGCCCGGCTGAAGGGCACGAGGAAGCCGAACGGCGCCCTTGCCCTGAGAAACCGCGGGCACAACAAGCGACCCCTTAGCCGCGACCGGCTCGCCGAGGTCCGCGCCGGAGCCATCGAATCGTCCCCACCGGATCAGGGGTGCGGCCCCCTCCGGGGCGATACCGTCGCCGAGCGCGAGGCGTGTCTGAAGCGGCTCCGGTGCCGGGGTCGCCTCGCTGAGGGAGATCGCCTGAGCGGGAAGGAGCGCTCTGTTTCCCCTCCGCAGGTCGGCTGCAAGACGTGCCAGGGCATACACCATCTGGGCCGGGGGCACCTTCCATTCCGGATCGGGAACGGAGTTGCTGCCGGTAAAACGGTCATTTCCGCAGAGGATCGTAAGCCGCTTGCCGTTTCGGACCACATAGATCTGCGGGGTGGTATCCCGCCCATCGGCGCGTTTACTGCGGATCAGCGGATAGAATACAGCTCCCTCGGTTGGAACAACAAAACTGCTGGGAAGGCGTCCAAGAAGCGTTCCTCCCGATGCACCCTTTGCGGTCCCAGGGGGGGTCGGCAGGTACGGTTTCAACAGATCGGTCGCCGAATGACGGACGCCGAGGTCGAACAGACTTGGTCGGTAAAAAGACCGCAGCCCCAGGTACTCAGAAAGATCGGTCTTCTGCCAGGCGAAACGGGGCGTTCGGGGAAATAGACCCCAGGTACCGTCCACCTCCGGAGCAATGGCGATATAGAACGGCGTCCGGGCGTTAAGAGCGATCAGGATGCCGCCCTCGTCTGCGAAACGGCGAAGCGCATCCCGATTCTGCCAGGGGAAGCTGTCACCCGGCAGGACCAGGGCATCGAATCGCGCCGCGGAGTAGACGGCGGGGTCGTTGATCTGCGGCGAGGTCACCCGCCCGACCACCGCCCCCGACGCCGCCAGCCAGCTCGCGGTCTGCTCCAGGCTTGCAGGATTCAGGGAGAATCGTTGCTCTTTCGTGCCCGTCTGCGGATCCCAAACCGCGACACGCGGCGGCAGGGGTGCCGCCGTCGCCGGTGCCGTGTAAACGAGACTGGTCAGGGCGACCAGCAGGGCTGCAAGGCAAGCCCCAAGAAAACTCCGTACGCGTTCGCGCAGAAAGAGGAGACAGCGATCAGTCATTGTCCGTCACAGTCCACATGCCTCGGGGGTCTGTGTTGTTACCGGTCCCCATGGTTTGCGTGGGGCGCATCCATTTCGTATGACCATCGCAGAACAGGTAATCCCAGCCCTCGGAATGCAGCGTCGTCCCGGGCTTGCCCTCATCCTGGGCGCTCCCTTCTCCCGTCTTCTGGAAGGGGCGATCCACGGTACCAGCGCTGTAGTTGCCGAAAAAGTTCAGGCGGAACGGCTTCTCGACGAGAAGAAACGTTTCCGCGGGAGCGGTCACCTCGCTGATGGGGCGCGGCGCGGCGTACCTATCCGGCGTTCCTGAGATGATTTGATTGGGGCTGGTCGCAACGCCCCGGCCCTTTGAGCGGGCCATCGCGTAGGTGCGGGTGTCGTCCCCGGTGACCCCGGCGCCACTGGTCCGAACCTGGACATCGCTGGGGCACCGAAAAATCGCCACCGACTTCCCCCCGACTCTCAATCCGACATACGGTTCTATAGCTTTATCCCACGAGTTAATCGCATAGGCGGTGTTTTGAATCTCCGAGATCGGATACGTCTCCTCATAGTCCTGGGCATAGGAGCCAAAAGCGAGACCAAGCTGCTTCAGGTTGCTCAAGCAGGCAGACTGCCGGGCCTTCTCGCGGGCCTGAGCGAAGACCGGAAATAGGATCGCGGCAAGGATCGCAATAATTGCGATCACAACAAGCAGTTCGATCAGGGTGAACCCCGATGAGATCAGGGTGAACGCGCGGCGCGGACCGGGGACGAGGGTGCTCGGCTGCGAGACGGGTTCAATACGTTTTGAATTCATGAATAGACACCTTCCTAGGTTTCCTGGGTTTCAAATGGAACGACAGGGTCTGTTCTGCGACCCTGCAGGCCGGGGAACGCCTGGCGCGGCCCCGACAGCACGGGAATCTGTGGTTCGGTTTAGAGAGATACTTCCTGGTTCTTGGTCCTTTCCGATCCAAAGCCTGAGCGAAAAACCGCAGTGCGCGGCGGTGCGCAGGAGCTGCGCCGCAGGAGAGTGGGGGTCACGGAGATCAGTGTCGTGACGGGCGGGATCTTCATCGTGAGAAGCTCCAGTGCATGGCGAACCTGAGCCGAGATATGGGAGTCTATCGTGTCCAGCGCCGGATGGGCGAGCGCGCCATTGGAAATGGCGTCATACCCGACAATAGACACGTCGCCAGGAACCCCGACCCCCGCCGCTCGGAAGGCGCTCAGCCACTCCACTGCCTCCGCGTCCGTCCAGGCCGCAAACGCGGTCGGCGCATCCTTTTCGGCGAAGATTTGCTGAGCGATGGATGGGTCAGAAACCCAGGCGTCTAAATCTTCTTTGCCAAAGACTGGTAGATTTTCCAGGTTCAGACCAGCAGCTTTCAGGGCGCGGCAGTGGCCCTGAAAGCGACGGGAGCGCCGCAGATCATCTCTGGCAACATCCCGGTGAAGGTAGCCGATCCGCCGGTGTCCCAGATCGAGCAGATGCTGCGCCGCGAGCGCACCGCCGTGCTCCTGATCCCCACCGACACAAAGCAGATCGGCAGCGACATTCACAGGGGGCATCCCTACCACTACCACCCGGTGACCCCGCGCCTGAACCGCGTGCGCGACCGGGGCAAGGCCGTGCGAAAAAAGGAGATAACCAACCGGAAAGAGCGCTTCCAGGGTCAGCGCATCCGGGATGTCCGGCGCATGGTTCGCATAATGACAGATCACACGAAGCCCCCGTTCGGCGGCCTGCTCCGTGAGCGCGTCAACGCAGTGGCGGAAAAACGGATTCGACGCGAGAGCCAGCACGGCGATCGTCTCCGTTCTGGTGGTGCCGGGGGCGGATTCGATTCTTGGGTGATGGTTGTTGGCGACAAAGGTCCCACTCCCCACCTGACGAACGATGATGCCGTCCCGGCGCAGATCATCGAGGGACCGGAGCACAGTCCGGTCCGAAACGCTGTACCGTCGCATCAGCTCGTTTTGAGAGGGAAACCGGTCTCCCGGCGCAAGCGAGGAGGCAAGCGCTCGCAGTGCGCTCGTTAGCTCCTGATGCTTGGCGGGTTTGCGGATGACAGCAGTCGGCGTCGACATAGGCACGGAATTCCCTTCGGTCAATGCAACAGCCTCAAGGTATTGCAATAACTTATACATCAGGTTAGCGCAGGTTAATGCTTTTTGTCAAGCCTTTTCCCCAACTTTTTAGCGCACCGCCCCGTTTGCTGTCCCGCTCCGCAGCGGCTTTCACGATTGAGCACCCTTCAGATCTGCCCATCGGGCTTCCCAGAATAGCGCAGCCCCTCATGGTGTGCGTAGACCGCGCGGGCGGGAACCCTCACGATCTCGCGCTCCGGATAACGCAGCGCACAGAGCGACCCGCCGAAAACACAGCCTCCGTCCAGGTTGACGGTATTGCCAGCGAATCGGATGTCTTCCTGAGGGGTGTGTCCATAGGCGATCAGGGCCGCGCCCTGATACTCGGACGCCCAGTCATAGCGGATCGGCTGGTTCGTTCCCGGCTCGAAGCCCCGCACATCGCCGTAAAGCGTAAACTGCTTCACCTGTCCGTCCGTGCGCCCCACGAACTCGTCGCGCATGCCAGCGTGCGCGACGATGAGCCTTCCCGCGTCCAGCACGAGATACGGCGGCGCGGCGGCAAGGTAAGTCAGGATGTCCGAGACCAGTGCCTCTCGCTCTCCGGGGGGTAATGCGTCCATCTGACCGGCGGTAAGGTCCAGGCCGTGAGAGCGGGTGACTTTGTTGCCCCGCAGCATCCGGAACAGCTTATCATCGTGGTTCCCCGGCGCGAACAGAGCAAGGCCCGCTGCGACCAGATCCACGACCGCGCGTAAAACGCGCGGGCTGTCCGGACCACGGTCGGCCAGGTCGCCCACAAAAACGGGAATCCGCCCCTCCGGATGCCGCGGCAGCGCGTCGCCTGCATCGAAGGCGTAACCCAGGCGCTCCCAGAGATCGCAAAGCTCGGGCCAGCAGCCATGAACATCCCCGATCACATCGAATGCGCCGGCCTCGGCGGCTGCCGTGCCCCGCCGAATCGCCCCCGTTTCGATCTCCTCTCCGCGGAGAATATGGACGGCGGCGAAGCGATGATCCTGCGCAATCTCGCGCTTGACACTCTCGAACTGCGCATGGTGACGGCGGATCGCGCGTTCGGGCACAAGCCGCTCCGTGCGATGCGCGGCGCGGCGCAGGCACTCGTCGAGCGGGACATCGAAGGCGAGCGCGAAGACTGGAACCTGCCGTGCCTGGGCGACCGCAAGCAGGCTGTCCCGCGACGACGGCTTCAGCGCGGTCGAATCCACGACAGTGAAGCGGCGGTTCTTCAGGCGCAGATCCAGCCAGAAATGCAGCAGCGCGAAGGCGTCCGGTGTCGCCTCCTGCGAACCAGCATCATCCGCGACCATCTGTCGGCAGGCATCCGACGACAGGATCTCCGAGGCAGCGAACCATCGCGCCGCGAAGGTGGATTTTCCGCAAGCACTTGGCCCGACCAGCAGCACCAGCGCGGTCGGTGGGTAGGTGATCTCGAGGGGGGAAGTGTTTTTCGACATGATGTGTGCTCCGAGACGGTATCGCGCGAGACTGGCTGCGCGTAAAAGAGCCGCCGATCCTTCCGTTTCCGAGGAGGGATCAGGAATTTTCCAGCGCCTTTCGAACAAAGATCGGGGCCGCAAGCTCCGCCGAAGACAGCAGGGTATACGCCTCGGAGATCGCATGGATCCGATTCGCGAGGTCCGGGTCGAAGCAGCGAAGCACCAGGCGCAGGGGGCGGTCGGGGCGCGTCTCCTCGACCAGCGACTGCGCGGTCAGCCCGATCTCCAGATTGATGGCATCATCCGAAGTCACGACCACAACTGCGCGGGCGCGTCCGAGTCCCGCCCGCAGCAGCACGTCCGCGTTGGTGGCATCCCCAACCAGAATCGGGATGCGGGTAGACAGCAGGCGCGCATGAAGGTCGTCGGGCGTGGCATCAATCACGACCACGGGAATCCGCCGCGCCGCTAGATCCCGCGCCACCTCAAAGCCGACGCTTCCCAGGCCGCACAAGATCACCTGCCCGCGCAGTCGCGACGCCATCCGCTCGGCGCGTAGCTGGATCGCCGCGCCCGACAGAAGGAAGTTCGTGAGCATGGACGACAGCACGGCGATCAGGGTCACGCCGCTGAACATCAGCAGAACACCAAAGAGCTTGACGCCTGCTGTCTCTCTTTGCAGATTGAAATCCCCGAAACCCACCGTGGTCACGATAGTCGCGGTAAAGTACACCGCGTCCACCCAACTAAGTCGCAGGCTGCCGTGAAAGAGCAGCACCGCAGCCACGAAGATCAGCATCAGAGACAGCAGCAGCAGGCGTGACTGACGCCTACCGTCGAGCGGAGACAAGCGCCGCATGGCACGCTGCGCCGAGGCGATCTGTGGATGCCGTTTCGCGGTCGAAGGCGAGGTCTTCGGGAAGGGAGCCGCCTGGAGCGCGGCGCGAGCGAACTCTGGCGCGGCGAGCGCTGGCGGTGAAAGAACGGCATCAATTCCGAAGTCAGACTGGAGCCGCTCGGAAAGCTTGTCCGTATCCAGCCGCATCACCACACGCAGGTGCGGATACTCGCGCCGCGCATCCAGTGCGCACTCCAGGTTTGGGCCATCCGATGATGTTGCAAGGATCATCGCCCGCGCTTCGGTCGTATGAGCCAGCGCCCGAATGTCGTCGAATCGGAAGTCTCCCTCGATCACCTGCGCGCCAACGTGGCGCGCCTGGCGCTTGCGGTCAGCGCGCGTGACGGCATCCGTGATAACGACAACGGGAACCGATTCCGCCCGCAGCAGTTCGACGACTCTCAGCCCGAACCGGCCTAAACCACAGACGATCACATGCCCCGATGGCAGGGGTCTGGGGGCGGCAGTTTCCGCCGGTTCCGGCTGCAGGTCGGTCATGCGCCATTATTGGGTCAGAGTCCGCGCGGTGTCAAGGTGCCTTAAGGTGCCTCACGGTCGCCGTGCCCCTCCAGAGCGCCCGATCTGACCGCCTCCAGGCGGTTCACCGCGGCATCGTCCAGATTCGTGAACACGGTTTCCGCCTCGACCGCGGTGATATGCTCGCCCGGAACGAATAACCCGCCGCCGGAACGCAGTCCGCCCCGGCCCAGGACGATCCCGCGAAAGATGTCCGCGTTCTCGTCCGCCACCAGTTCGACCACCGTCCCCAGCGGGCTTCCGTCCATCCCACGGACGGTCATTCCCGTCTCGATCAGCAGATAACTACCCCGTTCCATCGGTTCCACCCTCCTTTGTCCATCGCCGTCGCCGCAGGACGAACCCCACGAATGAGAGCGCGCCCGCAGTCAATGCCAGGGTACCCGGCTCCGGCGCGACCGGAACGGGGGGCAGTTCCGGCAAAACCGCATTGCTGGTGCCTTCGGATGACCCGCCGGAACCGGTGATCCCAAGAATCAAGCCCAGCGGAATCAGGAAACGAGAGTCGAAGCCGCCGCCGCCAGCCGGAAGGGCGGGAGCCGCTGCGCTGACAGCGGATAGGGGCGCACTCGGCGTTGTCAGAGCGCTCGCGACAACCGGCGGCATCGAAAGAAGCGGCGCCGTCTCCGTGAGGGGGGTTACCTCGGCGGCGGCGATCGGTGCCAGGGGCACTCCGCTCTTTGCCCCTCGCTGCGTCACACGCGGCTTGGCGCTTCGGGGTTTTCGGGCGAGGCGTACGCCGGGAAGTCTTTTGGTCAGGGGATTGGCACAGAGCCACTTCAGGATCGGCTCGCCGGAGCGTGTCGCCCAGACTTTGGTGCCTTTGCGGAGCCGAGTTCGGGCTGCGTAAATGCGCCCGGACCGGGTGACACCATACGTTGTAACCGTGCGCGCCCGGGGAAGTTCGTAGGGGACCAGAGCGTTCTTCACAAACTCAATCACTTCGCTCTCGGAGACCCCGAAGTGACGTGCATACCGGCGGCGGAGTGCCGGGTCAGACCGAAGTGCGGCGACCAGTTCGCTGGTGCTGTCTACCTGATAATCAAGAAAAGCGTCCGGCCCAGCCGGCCTGTGGTGCTTCTCCGCGACGACAATCCCTCCAAAAACCAGCGCGCTGGCCACAACGACCGCCGCCGCGATTCCACGCTTTCCCCACGCTTTCACGTGAGCAGCGTTTCTTACGTTCATTTTCCTTACCTGTTTGTCTTACCCGTGGTCTTGCAAAAAGACGGAAAAGCAACATTGCTTCGCAAGGGAAGGTTCCCACTCCGTCGCTCTCTTTTACCCTAGCAAGCAGGCAGTCTAACGAGTATCGCAATAATTAACTAAAAAATTACCCTGGTGTCTCCCTGCCCAGAACGCCCAGCAGCAATTGAGGCATTGGGACCGGCTCATCTCGGATCTGGTACGCTGCCTGAAGTCGCGCCGCTGCCGCCTCTGCCGCGGCTTCCGTGCGAGCGTGGATCGTTGCCAGCGGAGCGCCCTTCTGGACTTCGTGACCGATCTCTGTCTGGAGAATCAGCCCGACCGCCGGATCAATCAGATCTTCTTTTCGCGCCCGCCCCCCGCCCAGCTGGACCACAAGGTTTCCGATCGCCTCGGCGTCCACCGCGGCGACCCAGCCGCCTCTTGGCGCGGGAACCGGTTGAAGAACGGGGGCAACGGGCAAGCGGTTTTGGGGATCGTCAAAAATACGGCTGTCGCCACCCTGGGCCTGCACAATCTGGCGGAATTTCTCCCACCCCGCCCCGCTCTCGATCAGGCGCGCTGCCTCCGCCTGGCCTTCCGCCTGGCCGCGCACCCGCCCCGCGAGCAGCAGCCCCTCCGCGGCGAGGCGCAGGCAAAGCTGCTGAAACCGCGCGTTGACACCGCCTGCCCCCGGGGTCAGTGCCTCCATGGCTTCCCGGATCTCCAGCGCATTCCCGACCGCATTTCCGAGCGGCTGACTCATGTCCGATAAGACCGCGACCGCGCGCCGTCCGTTGTGCACGGCGCCAGCGACCAGGGCTTCCGCCAGTGCTGTGGCCTCTTCAGGTGTTTTCATCAGCGCTCCACCGCCCACCTTTACATCAAACAGGAACGCCGCCGCCCCGCCGGCCAGCTTTTTAGAAAGAATGGACCCGACGATCAGCGGGAGCGACCCGACTGTCGCGGTGGCGTCCCGCAGGGCGTAAAGCTTCTTGTCGGCGGGGGCGAGATCGCCGGTCTGCCCGGCAAGGCACGCGCCAATGGTCGCGACCTGCCGGACCATCTCGTCGGGGGTAAGATCCACGCGAAAGCCGGGAATGGACTCCAGCTTATCCAGAGTTCCCCCGGTATGTCCTAGGCCACGCCCGCTCATCTTGCAGACCGCGACCCCCGCCGCCGCAAGGATCGGCACGACGACCAGTGTGGTTTTATCGCCGACCCCGCCGGTGGAGTGCTTATCCAGCGTGGGCACACCGGGGGCGATGGCATGAGAAAGGTCCAGCGTCTGCCCGGAGGCTGCCATCGCCGCGGTAAGCAGCGCCGTCTCTGTCTCGTTCATGCCGCGCAGATAGATCGCCATCAGCAGCGCGGATGCCTGATAATCGGCGATCGTATCGCCCCTCGTGTAACCGTCCACAAACCAGGTGATCTCGTCCGGCGTCAATGCCGCCCCGTCTCGCTTCTTCGCGATAATGTCCTGAATTCGCACGGTGTTTTCTCCAAATAAAGCGGCGGCAGGCGCGATTGCGCCTGCCGCCGGAGCAGCATCTGTGACCGCCGAGTGCGGGGCCACTTTCCGGTTATTGTCTACTTATAGGCGGTGAGCGGTAGCCGGGACGACCCCATCAGGAACTTATCCACGCCATGCGCGGCCTCGCGGCCCTCGGCGATCGCCCAGACGATCAGTGATTGACCCCGCCGACAGTCCCCGGCGGCAAACACGCCGGGAACATTGGTCATGTAGTCGGAGTCGGTGGCGATGTTGCCGCGTGGGTTGATGTGGACGCCCAGATCGTCCAGAAGCCCGTCGGTGAAGGGGCCAGAGTAGCCGATGGCGATCAGGATCAGATCAGCAGGGTGGGCGACCTCGCTGCCCTCGACCGCAATCACGGCTCGCTGCCCACCCGTGCCTTTCTCCACCCGCTCGACCCGGACCGCATGAAGCTCCTTGACCTGCCCGTTTTCCCCCGCGAAGTGGGTGGTATGAATACCCCACTCGCGCGCGCCTCCCTCCTCATGGGCCGCCGAGGTCCGGAGAAGGTTCGCGGCTTCGGGCCACCAGGGGTTCATCTCGGGCATGTCCTTAGGCGGTTCCGGATGGATCTGGAACTGAGTCACGGAGGCCGCGCCCTGGCGCAGCGCGGTCCCAAAGCAGTCCGCCCCGGTATCGCCGCCCCCCACGATGATGACATGCTTGTTCTTCGCGCTGATCTCTTCTCCGCCCCCGCCTCCGGAAGCATCCCCCAGGTTCCGGCGGTTCTGCTGGGCCAGGTAATCCATCGCGAAGTGAATCCCCGATAGTTCGCGGCCTGGAATCTCGATGTCGCGCGGTCGGATCGCCCCACCGGTCAGCACCACGGCATCGAACTGCTGGCGCAGATCGCCCGCGGTGACATCTACCCCGACCTGCACCCCGGTGTAAAACGCGATTCCTTCTTCTTCCAGAAGTGCGATGCGACGGTCAATCAGCATCTTCTCCATCTTGAAATCCGGGATGCCGTAGCGGAGCAGGCCGCCTAAACGGTCATCCTTTTCAAAGACCGTGACGTGATGCCCTGCCCGGTTTAGCTGCTGCGCGGCGGCAAGTCCGGCGGGACCGCTCCCGACCACGGCAACCGTTTTGCCGGTGCGCTCGGAAGGAATATCCGCGACCACCAGGCCCAGTTCAAAACCCTTCTCGATGATCGAAACCTCGATGGCCTTGATCGTCACGGGCTTGTCGTTGATGGAAAGGACACAGGCCTCCTCGCACGGGGCGGGGCACAGCTTACCCGTGAACTCCGGGAAGTTATTGGTGGCATGAAGCGCGGCAAGCGCCTCTTTCCACTTACCGCGATAGGCATAATCATTCCAGTCTGGAATGAGGTTGCCGAGTGGGCAGCCGCTATGGCAAAACGGCACGCCGCAGTCCATGCAACGGGACGCCTGCGCGCGCAGCGTATCCTGTCCGAAGGGAAGGTAGACCTCGCCCCAGTCGCCGATGCGCTCCTCGGCGGGACGTCGCCGGGGCATCTCGCGCTGAATCGTAATAAATGCTCTGCTGTCACCCATCTAAATTCCTGTACCTTCTAAATCGAAAAGATCGTCCACCGGCATGGCCCATCCCGGCATCGCAGGCTCGGCATCGGCGACTTCGCCCCGCGCGAAAACAGCGGCGGGAGTGTCCGATCCGGTTGCCGCTGTGTACTTACGTATTACGGATGCGTCCTCTTCGGAGAGCAGGTCTACGTCCCAAACGGTCAGGGTGCCAGCCGCGAAATAATCGCGGTGCTTTGCCGTTATCTCGATCTCGGTGTTCGCGTTCAAGCCATAGTCGTTTTCGCTGCGAACCTCGACCGCAAAGATCGGCGCACCTTCATAAAATTTCATGCCCGGATTCGGACCAGCCTCAGCCGCGACTCCGATTCTGGTTCGTTTCGCGTATTGTCGTAAAGAAACAAAGACCTCGTCTGCCGCATAACCTGGCATTCCGCCTGTCGCCCCATAGCGAACCATCTCCCCATTGACGATCTCCGCCTCTTCTTCGACCTTGTAGAGATCTTCAATGGTGGCTTTCGGTTTTGTGAGTGTCATTGTCGTGTCTGAGACTGTGTTCGTTCAGTGTTGCAGAACGGGGAGCGGCTTGCTGTCGCTGCGGTGCGCGCCGTTCGTCATTGCGGAGTCTGCTGACGCCTTCGCGCTGCGCTGCTGAGAGAGTTTTTTG
>JACMJB010000354.1 GCA_014380815.1 Armatimonadota bacterium | reverse complement strand
TTACCGACAGAGTCTCAGTAGAAACGAAACTGAAGCAGGCAATTCGGACACGACGCAACTGGATTTGTTTTCTAAAAGTTAAGTGACTGCACATTTATACATCACGGCTAACTTCTTCGAGTGCGCCATATATATCCGCAAGCACATCCGGTGAAAGCGAACCGAGGCGCGTTCTCAAGTTTTGCGCATCTATCGCAGTCAGTTGAAAAACAAGCGCGACAGAAGCCCGCGCTAAACCGTTCTGTGACTCTGCGTCGATAAAGACCGTGCCAGGAGAGCGAAACGCGGCTTGCCGCGAGGTGAGCGGAACAATCAAAACTGTTGACAGAACCGCTGATGCGGACGCTGTCTGCAGAATGACCGCCGGACGGCGTCCCACCTACTCATGCCCGCCGCGAGATGGCATCTCAACCCAGTACACGTCACCAGGAATCAACTCTTTGGTCCCTGATTCTTTACTGGCAATTCTTCTGACTCATCACAGGGAGAAGATGTCGTAGCATCAGCCCCAATGGCCTGCCAGTCCGCCAGTTCTTCTCGTAGTTCCGCAGGCATAGGCTCTTTCGTTAAAGGGATAAGTAGAATACCGTCGCGGGTTTCAGTGATGCGAACTGAGTCCCCTGCCGTCAAATGGTGCTTGACATATCCTGCTGCCTGCTATTATCGCGCCAACAGGTCGAGGAATGCCGTATTCAGAAAGTACCTTTCGCGTCCTGCGGAAAGGGGCTTCAAGACTCCGATCCCGGCAAGTTCGTGTAGATATTTTGAGGCGGTCTGACGATGCCCTAGCCCCGCATCCTCCAGGAATTTGATCTTGCAGTACGGCTGGGCGAACAGTACTTCGATCAAATCTTTAGAGTAAATCCTGGGGAGTGAAGCGCGTACCGTCTCCGTGGTCTCCTGCATCAGCACACGGATCGCCTGGATGCGCTCGTAGGTCTCTGTCGCGGTGGACTCGACGGCGCGCAGCAGAAACAGAATCCATTCTTCCCAGGCACTATTCTCAGTCACCTGCCGCAGCCCCGCATAATAGTCGCTCTTGTGCGCAATGATATAGCGGCTCAGGTACAGAACGGGAATGTCGAGCAGACCCGCGTGGATCAGATAGAGGATGTTAAGAATACGCCCGGTTCTTCCATTGCCGTCCGTGAAGGGGTGGATCGCCTCGAACTGATAGTGCAGGATCGCCATCTTCACCAGAGGATCGAGGTCGTCCTTGGCGTGGAGAAAGTCCTCCAGATTCGACAGCTTGTTCCGGACGACCGACTCTCCTTCGGGTGGTGTATAGATCGCCTCGCCCGTAGCGCTATTCTGTATCTGGGTTCCGGTTGTGGTCCGAATATCCAAATGGCTCTGCTTGATGATCTGAGCGATCTCCGCGAATAGCCGTGTTGCCAGGGGGCGTCCCTCGGTCAGGCGGTTGTAACCATACCAAAGGGCATCGTTGTAGGAGAGCACCTCTTTTGTATGTGGGTCCGAGGCGCGACTGATCTCCTCGGAGAAGGCGCGGTACAATTCGTCGTTGGTCGTGACGATGTTTTCGATTTCAGACGAGAGTTTTGCTTCCTGAAGCCCGATCACCCGCACTAGTACGGAATGATTGGGGAGGAGATCTCCGGACCCCTTTAGCTGTGCCAGAGCGCGATTCGCAGCGATCGCCTGCTTGAGAACGGCCCGGGTCTCCAGTTCCACCCCGGAAGGCGGGAGCATTGGCAGATCGTTGTAGGGTCGGGTTCGCGCAAAGGACATGTCGAAATTGTACCGTTTCTTCGACATATTCATCCCATGTGTTGATTTCTTCGACACGTCCTGCGAAGATCACGGGGCGAAATTATTCAGTGCCACGGAATTTGCTGATGCCCACACCGCACCCGGTATCACTTTCTGTCCCATTTCAGGTGGATGGCAAAAACGCAGGATCCTAGACCGCTGATCTACAAAGGCTGGTGGGTATTGTATCCCAGACCCAGCGTCGCGATGGCAAAACCACTGCCGTTGCAACATCAACCCCCTGTCTTTCTGGTGGGCGATAAGGTGCGACTGCGTGGAAAGCTGGATAAGCTTCGGTGTGTTTTAGAGGTTGCCTGGCATCCGTTCCGACACGAATTTATCTACATCGTGGAAACATCCGCACCTGCGCACCGCGCGCCGTACCTGCCCTATTGGTTCGCGGCTCAGCTTGTTTTGGAGCATGACTTCCGAATGGAAGGTCAGAACACCCTGCGCTAGCAGATTTGCACGACGGGGACCGGCTTGGTACGCAGTTCTGCCCTTGACAACCCTTGTGAAAAAAAGTACAATCAGGTCAGAACGCTGGTAGAGAGGGAGAATCTCTCCGCCTTATCAGCGCCTTTAGACGAGAAAATCGAAGACCGATGAAAAAAGCAACGCACGGTTTCACGCTGATCGAACTGCTCGTGGTCATCGCCATAATCGCGATCCTCGCCGCGATCCTTTTTCCCGTGTTTGCCCAGGCCCGCGAGAAGGCCCGGCAAATCAATTGTGCCTCGAACCTGCGGCAGATCGGGGTCGCTGTCGCGATGTACAGCAGTGACCACGACGGTATCACGCCTATCATTCGCGAGTGCAGTCCCGCCCCCGGCTGGACTCCCTGCCAGGACGGGAAAGTGACGCTGGGCTGGATGGATCTTGTGCAGCCGTATACCAGGAACTACGGTGTTTTCAAGTGCCCCAAGGACACCACGGAAATTGTCGCGGTGCCGACGTCGGCACTGCCGCTGCTGGCCGCGCAGCCCGGACAGGGCTATGTGTTCGGCAACCCCGCCGCAAAGCCCGGGGGACAGAATCGCTGCTCTTACGGCTACAATATGAACCTCGCCAACAACGGCACCTCGATCTCCAGCGACGCGGAGGTGCAGTATCCCGCGACGACGATTGCGGTCTTCGAGTTCGCCGCGAACTCAGGAGGCGGTCTCAGCGCAGTCAATGTCGGCAACGCCCCCTTCGAGCAGCGCGGGGCCGCTTTTAATATCGTGCGGGACCCGTCCCGACCCAGCGGGACGGAGTGCAGCGCGGTGGGTCCGACCAATAATCCGCCGGGAGTCGCCTACAGCACCAATGTGTCGTTCTTCAATGATCTGACTCCCGATCAGCAGGCGCAGGAGCGGGCGATGGTCTCTTCCCAGCGACACTCCGGCGGAGCGAACTACGCGTTCCTCGACGGTCATGTAAAATGGATTCAGCCGGAGCAGGTATACGGCCCCTGCGGGCTGACCTATGCAACGGTCTTCGGCAACGACGGACAGCATCCCGATTTTCGGCTGTGAAACCCTATGGAACCAATCAAAACAACCCGGGCCGGTGGCGGAGTCCCCCGAAGGGTTGATGCATTCTGCCACTTTGCGCCCCCCGCGCTGCTCGATTATTTGGAGGCCAAAACCGGGCGGCCCCATCCCTTTCGCGGTCTCTTCAAGGCGAGGGCGATCCTCACGGACAGTCGTAAGCGGATCGCCTTTATGGATGCGCGCAAGCTGGATGTGAGCGTTCTGGTGCCATTGCCCTGGATCGAGGTGACCCCTACCGTTTGGCGCAATGCGGGGCAGGCCGCGGAAGCGGCGCGGATCTGTAACGATGCACTGGCCCAGGTGGTCCGGGCTGACCCGGCGCGCTTTTACGGGGTTGCGCTGATTCCGACCACGGAGCCTCAGGCAATGGTCCGCGAATTGGAACGGGCTGTGAAAGAGCTTGGCTTTGTCGGTGGCCTGATCGCGGTCGGACCGACCGTCAAGCGCATGGACGACCCCGCGATGGAGGTCCTCTTTCAGCAGGCGGCCCGGCTGGAGGTTCCCCTGTGGCTTCATCCGTCCCGCCCGATCACCTATCCCGACTACGCGGATGAGCCTGCCTCGAAGTTCCTGGACTGGCAGACGCTCGGCTGGCTGCACGATACCAGCACGGCGATGACACGGATCGTCTTTGCCGGCCTCTTCGAGCGATACCCTCGTCTCAAGATCATCACCCACCATCACGGCGCGCTGATCCCCCTCTTCGCCAACCGCATGGAGATGGGGTACCGCTCCTTCGCCCAGGACGGTATGAAGTTCCCGACACCGATCAAGCCCCCCTACACAGACCATTTCCGAAAGTTCTACTGCGATACCGCGACCTTCGGCTTCGAGCCTCTGGTGCTGCAGCAGGCCCTGGATTTTTTCGGCCCGGAGAAGATGCTGTTCGGCACGGACACCCCGATGGATGCCGCCGAAGGGGAGTTTCTCTCCAATGCCGCGCGCAGCGTGGAATCGCTAAGAGCATCGGAGGCGGACAAATCCCGCATCTTCGCGGGCAATTTCCTCTCCCTGATCCGAAAAGCCTCCTGAAAGTCGGGGACAAAGTTGGCCGACCCGGGTAAAAGGGAGTCATGAACAGCCAACCTGGTATCTTCCCGACGTTCTTTCTGTCCGGCTTCGAGTGCTCGACGTTCCGCTGGAAGGACCAGGGGCGACGTGACCTTGTCGAGGAGACCCAGCATCGCCGCTTTGTCGAGGAGGATTACGCGCTGCTGCGGAGCCTTGGGATCGCGGTCGCGCGGGAGGGAATCCCCTGGCCCCTGGTAGACCAGGGCGGTGGGAATTTTGATTTTTCCTCGGTAGAGCCGATGATCGCGGCGATGAATCGGAATCAGATCCTGCCGATCTGGGACCTGTGCCACTATGGTTATCCGGACGACACCACCCCCTTCGCGGACGATTTCTCCGAACGGTTCGCCCGTTACTGCCGGGCAGCGGCGGAGTACGTGGCAGCGCGCGTCCCCGGACCCCAGTACTTCACCCCGATGAACGAGACCTCGTTTTTCGCGGCCTGCGGCGGGGAATGGGGGTGGGTCGCGCCCTTCGGCGCGGATAAGGGGACCGGCAAGCGGCTGCGGCTCGAACTTTGCCGGGCAGCGATCGCCGGGGCGAGGGCGATTCGGACCGTAGTTCCCCAGTCGCGCATGATCCACGTGGACCCGCTGGTTCAGGTGGTCGCCCCTCCGGACCGACCTGATCTGGTCGAGGAGGCGCGACACATGACCTTCGAGGACACGTTTTTTGCCTGGGACGTGATCTCCGGTCAGCAGCATCCGGAGATGGGGGGAAGCCCTGAGATCCTGGATATCGTCGGCTGCAATGTTTATGCCTGGGGGCAGATGCAGTACGCGGAACAGGGGCCGAATACCGCGCTTGCTCCGAACACGGAGGGCATCGTACCGCTCTGCGAACTGCTGGAGCGTGTCTGGACCCGGTACCATCGCCCGATGATTATCGCCGAGACCAGCGGTCTTGGCGATGGCCGACCGGCCTGGCTGAACGATGTGATGGAGGAGTCGCTCGCCGCCGTGAACCGTGGCATCGAACTGCACGGGGTCTGCCTATACCCTGCCGTGGATATGCCGGACTGGCATAAAGGCAACTGGCTCAATCTGGGCATCTGCGACATGGTGGACGAGGGCGGCGTCCTGCGCAGGGTTCCCTTCGCACCGTATGTCACCGAACTGCGCCGCTGGCAGAAACTGCTAAACCGCGTCACCGAACTCGATGCGGATCCCTTCGATGACCCGGTGGATCTCGGAGATGTGGTCGCGGCGGCACGGCGGATGCAGCCCGCTCCGGACGAGAACTTTCACTGAACGGGTCGTCCCGTACCCGCTGGCAGGAATGAGTCCCCCTCTGGCGGAAGGGAAGCGCCCAGCCAGGCAGCGATCGTCGCGCCCCAGTCCGCAAAGGTCGCACGGTTCCCCAGCGGGCAGGGCTGCGTGATTGCGGGGCCGAAAGCCAGAAGCGGCACATATTCGCGCGAGTGATCGGTGGAGGTCGTTGTCGGATCGTTTCCGTGGTCCGCCGTGATCCCGACCAGATCGCCCGCCCGCAGGTGGGGCAGCAGGTCCGCGCCGACGAAATCGTCAAACTCACGGAGCAGACGGGCAAAATTCACGGGATCATTGCGGTGCCCGTACAGCATATCGAAATCTTCCAGATTGGCGAAGACAAAATCTGAGTCGCCCCCTGGCCCCTCGCCCCGGACCGCACGGGCAAGCGCGGCGATATGATCGGGGTTGTTTGTGGTCTTTTCCGCCGTGGTGATTCCCTGCCCTCCGAAAATCTCCGAGATCTTGCCGATGGCATGGACCGTCTTACCCGCCTTGGTCAGCAGGTCCAGAACAGTGTCGTGCGGCAGGGGCAACGGATAGTCCCGCCGGTTCTCGGTGCGCTGGAAGGTCAGGGCGGAGTCCCCGATAAATGGACGCGCGATAACGCGGCCCACATGGTGTGGCTCCCGCAGCATCCGGCGTGCCGCTTCGCAGGCCCGGTACAAACGCTCCAGACCGAAGAGGGACACATCCTCATGAGCCGCCACCTGAAACACGCTGTCGGCTGATGTGTAGACGATGGGGAAACCGGTTCGGAGATGCTCCTCGCCCAGCCGCTTCAGGATCTCGGTCCCGGAGGCGGGGAGGTTACCTAGTATCTTCGTGCCGACGATCTTCTCGAACGCACCAATGATCTCCGGCGGAAACCCCCCGGGGTAAGTCGGAAAGGGAACATCGGTCCGGATCCCCACCATTTCCCAGTGGCCGGTCACCGTGTCCTTTCCTTTCGATACCTCCGCGAGCCGCCCCCACAGCGCGGGGGCGTTCGGGGCGAGCGGCACCCCCCGCAGTGGGGTGATGTTGCCCCAGCCCACCTTGGCAAGCGCGGGCATCTGCAGACCGCCGACCGCCCGCGCTGTGTTCGCGAGCGTGTTGGAGCCGATGTCACCCACCCCATAATCGAGAGCATCCGGCATTTCGCCCGCCCCGCAGCCGTCCAGCACGATCAGGAAAAAGCGCCGCTTCAAGGTGGTGGAGTCGTCCGTTATCGCATCCATGGTACCGTAATGGTACCTCGTACCTCGTACCTACCAGCGACGAACAAACAAAACCGCCCGTGCTAGGGGCACGGGCGGTTTTGGGAGGCGGCAGGCCGTGACTACTTCGCAGCTCTCGCGGACTGCATCTTGCTGCGGCGCTCTGTCTTTGCCTTTTCGAGCTGTTTCTTCTGGTCCGCGGTCAAAATCCCCTCGATCTTGCCCATCGTGGACTTCATCAGGGACTTCATCTGGTCCTTCTTCTGATCTTCGGTCAGCGCCTTGTTGCCGGTGATCGTCTGGCGCTGCTTCATCGCATCGGTCTGGATCGTCTTCATCTGGGTCTTCTGAGCATCGGTCAGATTCAGCTGCTGATACATCCTGCCGCCGCCCATGCGCCTGCCACCCATTTTGCCGTCTTTAGGACCGGCGCCAGGTCCGGCATTCGCTACGCCCAGGATATTGAGGAGGGTGATTCCGCTGGCAATCGTCGCAATCACTACCGTCGCGGTCTTTATGGTTCGCATTGTTCGGTTCCAATCTTTCGCTGTTTTCGACGCGCATTCCGGCGTCTTCCACTCCTAATGACGCCGGTCCCCAGTGGATGTTCAGCCAGGCTTAAAAAATAATTAAGACTGCTGGGCGGACTCTGTCATTCTCTCCTGGAACGAAAGTTGCTGTACGATAGACGATAGCTGCGAAAGCATCTTCCCCTTTTGATTCTATGCTGCTGAACGAAACGCAAACTGACACCGCTGAGACAACCGCTGACCTGCCGATGCTGGGCCGGTACCGGCTTCTTCGTGAGATCGCCCGCTCGAACGACATCGTTTACGAAGCGACGGACACGCGGATTGGGCGTCGAGTGGCGCTGAAGGAGCTAAACCTGCCGCCCTCGCTGTCCGATGCGGCGCGCCGGCAGCGGATCGAGCGGTTTTACCGCGAAGCGCGAGCAGCCGGCGCGATGAACCACCCCAATATCGTCACGATCCACGAGGTCGGTGAGGAGGGCGGACGCTACTATATCGCGATGGAGTTTCTGGACGGCGGGACGTTGCGCAAGCGGCTGGCAGAGAACGGATCGCTCTCTGAAGCAGAGGCGGCAGCCGTCGGTCTCGCGCTTTGCGACGCCCTCGCGTACGCTCACGAGCGCGGCGTAATCCACCGCGACATCAAGCCGGACAATGTGTTCGTCTCCCACATGACAGGCGGCGAAGGCGACCCGGCTCAGCCACCGTTGCTGCAGGTCAAGCTGACAGATTTCGGCATCGCTCGGATCACCCATGAGGAGACGATGACCGCGACCGGTCAGTTCTTCGGGACCCCCTCCTATATGTCGCCGGAACAGCTCTCCGGCCTGCCAGGCGTGGATGCACGTTCCGACCTTTTCTCGCTGGGGGTCATGCTGTGGGAGATGGTGATGGGGCGAAAGCCGTTCACCGGTGATTCCGTCCCGAATACAATGTTCCGCATTCTAAATGACCCGACCCCCACCACCAGCGGTCACGCCCCGGCATTGGAACCGGTAATCGCGAAAGCCACTGCCAAAAACCCCGCCGCGCGTTACCTTTCCGCAAACGAGATGCGAGGCGCGCTCGCGGAGGCGCTCCGGGGAAGCGGGTTGGGTTTGACCACGGCCTCCGTCCATGGGAGCATCACAAAGCCCTCGACCCTGGAGAAGGGCTTTGTCCTGTCGGTTGAGGTGGTGGGCTTTGACCAGATCGCAAAGCCTCTGCGCGAGCGGCTTGTCAGCGGCCTGCAGAGCGTGGCGGTGGGGACCGAGGAGGCGAAGAAGGCCGCCGCTGCCAGGAAATTGCTTTGCCGAACCGCTCCCGGCGGGCTGTTGATCGCCTTTTTCAACGGCGATCCTCTGTCCCCGGTCCGCTGCGCGGTCGAGCTGGAGAAAACATTTCGGATCACGAGCGCGCCGCTCGCTCAGCAGCTTGCCAGACCGCTGGCTCTGCGAATGGGGATCGCATCGGGGGGCGTCGTCTACAGTGAGAACTTCCAGGAGGAGACGACCGGCGAAGGGGTCTCCATCACGCAGCGGATCGCGCGCCTCGGTGGCGGGGCCACTGGCGGCAATATTCTCGTTTCCGCGAACGTCGCCGCGGACGTCCTTAAGTCGCCGATGTGGTCCGAGCGGCTGTTTGATCTGGGCTTCTGTGATGCTGGGGACGGCATGCGCATTCATCTCTACAATCTCCACGGGTTTGGCTACGGCAATCTCGCCTTGCCACCGGGTCTCTCTCCCAAAGTGCCATTCTCTGCGGAAGAAGCCCCGGTACCGGAGCCGCTGCGGGCTGCGCGCCCCCCGCTGCCGCGCAGCATCCAGGCCGCCTTTGTCTGGCTTACACTGCTGATGCTCACAGGCTTTTTTGGTCTGCGGAATCAGGCCACAGTTGCGAAAACCGCCGCCGAGCTTTCCGCCTCCACACGAGCAATGTATCAAGGGTGGCTGCGCCCTACTCCTTCAAGAGCAAGGACGGTCCTTGCTCTGGGGCAGAAACCAGGTCGCGGCGTTCGCACCGCGAAAAATAGCGGGGAAGCCGTCTCTGCGGTCTCGGTTTCCGGTGCCGCTTCCCAAAGCGGCGGCAATACACCATCAACCCGTGTCCCGAAACTCACAGGTATCTCCCATGACACTGCCCTACGCCGCCTGGAGGCCGCCCGCTTGACCGCGGCGGATGCGGACATCCTGTATGACGGACGCTACCCGGAGGGAGTGGTCTTTCGTCAGCGACCGGCGCCAGGAGCACAGGTCGGGCCGGGCAGCGCCGTTCAGCTTACCGTGTCTCTTGGTCCGGACCCGGACAAAGGGGCGGAAGCCGAGAAAGCACTCCAGGTTCCTACCTCCCCCAAGTCGGAGGTCATCAGCGATAACCCGGAGCCGGACCCGGATGTTGTGGAGACTCCACAGGAAGGCGCGGCGGACGGGCCGTAGCCGGAACCGTCGCCCTGGATTCTCCACCAAAAATGCCCCGTTCGCTGGACATGGTTCTTCTGGAGAAGATGCCCTTTCTGCGCTCGCTCTCTGAGACGCAACGCACGGCACTGACTGACCTGACGACCTATTCGACGTTTCCGGAGAATCATCTGATCTGCCGTGAGGGGACTATCGGCGAGGCGATGTACTTCATCGAGTCCGGCGAGGTTCTCTCCTACACCCACGATGCCGGGGGAGCCAGAAAGGAGTTTCGCGCCCTGGGGCCGGGGGAGTTTTTTGGGGAGGTAGCGCTGCTGAGCGGCGGGACCCGCTCCTCGAACGTGGTGGCGATCCGCGAGGTTTCCGTTTACGCTCTGCACCACGAGAACCTGAATGCCTTTCTTCAAGTCCACCCCGATATCCCTCTTTCCATGCTGAAGGAGATGGCGGAGCGGCTGCAGACCTCCGGGCAGATGCTGCGCGACACACGAACTCCGCGTATTGCGGAGGAGATTGCGCTGGACCGCACCGGAGCGGAGAAGCGCGTTCAGACTGCGGTCCAGCGGATCGGTGGTCTGTCTTTTCTGTTTTTCAACCTGACGGCCTGCGGTGTCTGGATGGGGGCGAACCGACTCCTGGCGCGTCCCCTGGACAGCCGCGAATTTGGCTTTCTTGCCCTGTTTTTGGGCGTCGAGGGGTTTGTGATGACCGTGCTGGTGCTGGCAAAGCAGAACCGGGATGAAAAAGACAGCGATATTCGCACGAATCGAATTCTGACGAACACCTACACGACCGACCAGCAGATCCAGCAGCTTAGCGAAAAAGTGGAAGCGCTCTCCCAAGAGCTTCGCGAGGAGCGGCAGGCAGGCTCGCGTCCGTGAGCATCGCTGCTCCTGACCTAAGGATGTGTGCTGTATCAGCGCATCTGTTTGCGGAACGCGCCGGGGCTGAGGTGGTAATGGCGACGAAAGGCTTTGCACAGGTGGTTGGCGTCCGCGAACCCGGTTTCGGCGGCAATCACGGCAAGAGTCGAATCAGTCTGCACCAGGCGGCGCGCCACCTCTTCCAGTCGTACCTGGGCCATGTAGGTTGCGGGGGCGGTTCCCGTCGCCGCTTTAAAATGGTGCGAAAAGCGCGTCCGGCTCATTCCGCTCGCCTGCGCCGCTTTCTCGACCCCCACCGGCTCCAGCAGGTTTTCCAGTACTCGGAGACGCAGCGTCTGCATCAGCGAATCCCGGTTCGAAGCCTGTTCACCGGCAGGGCCTGGCTGGGCGTGGACCTGACGCTCGTACTCGATCAGGAATTCGAACACGGCGGCCTCCTCCAGGAATCGGTCCACAAATTCGCCGCGGAACAACCGGACCGCACCCTCTGTCAGGGGGCTGTCCGTCTGCAGGCTGAGGACCGTTGCCTTCTCGCCCTTCCCCCGCTGACGCTCCGCAATCCTCCGCGCAAGGTAGGGATGGCGCAGGATCACCCAGAAAAAGGTCCACTCAGGCGACTCAACAGGAAGATGATACCGATGCGCGGACGGAACAACGGCGACGAACCCGCATCCGGGTGTCAATCGCTGTGCTCCGCTGCGCCGATCCTCGTATACCCCCCACCCCTCAAGCGTCATCTGAAACACGACATACGGGTGGGCGGGGTCCGCGCCGCGCCGAAGGCCGTCCCAATGATACAGGTCCGCAGCAGTGCGGGTCTCCAGCCCGCTCAGGGTCAGAACATTGGGGGCATACCGAGGATGGGCAGTACTCTGGCGAAGACGACTGGCAAGACCTGCCCAGGACGCCGTCTGCGGTTCGCTTTCGTGGATCACATTTCGACTATAGCCTCCCAAACAGACGATTGTCAAGAGGAGTCGGATGGCCCTACAATGAGAACAGTGACAACGGCGTCCCCCCGGCCATCTTTGTCACGCTGAGACTACGCCTCCCAAGGAACCACTGCTATGCCGCTGAAAATCGCGATGATCGGAGCCGGGTCTATCGGCTTCACGCGCCGCCTGATGGGCGACCTTTTGACCGTGCCAGAGTTCGCGGAAATGCACTTCGCCTTTACGGATCTTTCGCAGCACAATCTGGATATGGTAACCCAGCTCGCGCGCCGCGACATCGCCGGGAACGCCCTGCCCGCGACCGTCGAGGCGACAACGAACCGCCGCGCCGCCGTCGCGGATGCCGATTACATTCTTTGCATGGTGCGTCAGGGCGGCTTGGAGGCCTTCCAGACCGACATTGACATTCCGCTTACCTACGGCGTGGACCAGTGTGTCGGGGACACGCTTTGCGCGGGCGGCCTGATGTATGCCCAGCGTGGAATACCCGCCCTGCTCGATTTCTGCAAAGATATTCGCGAGGTGGCAAAGCCCGGGGCGCTGTTCCTTAACTACTCAAATCCGATGGCGATGCTCACCTGGGCCTGCAATCAGTACGGCGGTGTCAAGACGATCGGTCTGTGCCATGGTGTCCAGGGCGCTCAGCATCAGATCGCGAGCGTCATTGAAAACGGGGCACGCCGCGACGGTCGGCTCGGTCCGGACGAAAAGGTGAGCCATAAGGACATTGATTTTGTGTTTGCCGGGATCAACCACCAGACCTGGTGCCTGAAGGCCATCTGGCGCGGGGAGGATCTGGTGCCGGGTCTCCTGCCGATGTTCGAGGCGCATCCGAAGTTCCCGGAGACCGAAAAGGTACGCATTGATGTGCTGAAGCGGTTCGGTTACTATTCGACCGAGAGTAACGGGCACCTCTCCGAGTACGTGCCGTGGTACCGAAAGCGGCTGGACGAGATCCCCCAGTGGATTGACATGAGTTCCTGGATCAACGGCGAGACCGGGGGCTACCTGCGTGTCTGTACCGAGGGCCGCAACTGGTTCGAAACCGACTTCCCCAACTGGCTGTCTCAGGATCCGCCGAAGTTCACCGCCGATAAGCGCAGCGAGGAGCACGGCTCCTATATCATCGAGGCGCTGGAGACAGGCCGGGGCTACCGAGGCCACTTCAATGTCGTCAACGAAAACCATATCACCAATCTCCCGAACGGCTGCATTATCGAGGTTCCCGGCTACGTGGACCGCAACGGGATCAGTATTCCTACGGTTGGCGACCTGCCACTGGCCTGCGCCGCGACATGCAATGTTTCGGTCCGAGTGCAGGAGATGGGTAAGGAGGCCGCGGTCCGGGGGGACGTAACGCTGCTCAAGCAGGCTATGCTTCACGATCCGCTGGTCGGCGCCGTCTGTGATCCGGAAGAGGTCTGGCAGATGACCGACGAGATGCTGGTCGCCCAGGCCCCCTGGCTGCCCCAGTATGCCGACCAAGTTCCGCAAGCCGCTGAGCGCTTGGCCCAGCAGGAGTCAAAGGGGACACGTGTCCACCGAATGACCGACTTCAAAGGCGCGGCGCGGATCCATACCAAAACGGTCGCGGAAATGGAGCAGGCCAAAGAGGAGGCGCGCCAGAACGCACAGGCAGCGGATAAGGGCAAGATGACCACAAACGCCTGAGGGCACTCCAGGGGTCGTTCGAAAATGGATGCGGAAGGTCAGCAAGGCCTTCCGCATCTTTGTTTTTTCGGGGCGGCGGCGTCCGCCCCAAAGGACTTTTCCGTTTCATCGGTGGCAGGGACGGGTAGAGTGGGGTGGCAAAAAAGTCGGTCGCCGGGAGGCTCCTTGACACAGGAGCGCCCCAGATGTTACTATTGACCGTCGCGGTGGATCGCCTCCTCCTTTCGGGGCGAGCGACAGCGGGTACGTTCCTTCGCGCTTCTCCGCTGGTTCATCTGCAAACTCCTTCAGAAATTCGTCCTGATTCCGTTGCCCTTCCGGGGCCGTAAACATTTCGTTGTCCCTGCGGCACCCATAAAACAAAATACCTCCGGCGCGGTGCGGCGCCCCAACTGCCAGCTTTGGAGCACTTAAGCCTGATGTCATTGGTCACGGAAACCACCGCAGTCGCCGACGCGCCCTCCCCTCCCCTGCCTTCTCGTTCCGCGGGTTCTGGCGCCGCAGCACCAGAGGACCGCGTTACGGTCATCGGTCCGAAAAGCCCCTGGGCGATCTTCGACCTGCGCGAGGTATGGCAGTACCGCGACCTGCTGCTCGCGCTTGCGGAGCGAGACACGAAGCTGCGCTACCGGCAGACGGCGCTCGGCCCGATCTGGGTCCTGCTCCAGCCACTGATCGCCTCCGGGGTTTTCGCAGTCGTTTTTGGAAAGATCGCCAAGCTGTCTTCGGGCTCGATTCCCTACTTTTTGTTTGCCTACGTCGGAGCACTGGGCTGGAATGCCTTCCAGGTAACCCTGAACCGAAGCAGTGGTTCGCTTGTCAGTAATGCGCACCTGGTTGCGAAGGTCTATTTTCCGCGCCTGATTCTTCCTCTCTCGACGCTGCTCACGGCGCTGATTGACCTGGGCGTCTCACTGGGGCTTTTGGCGATCCTGCTGTTGGTGAATCACATTCCTTTTGGGACGGGACTTTTGCTGATTCCGGTGTGGCTTCTGCTCTTTATGACACTGGGTCTTGGAGTGGGCTTGATTACCGGCTCGCTGATGGTCACTTACCGCGACATCGGACAGATCCAGGGGGTGCTGATTCAGTTCGGACAATATGCGACACCAGTAGGGTTTAGCGTCGCGCAGATACTGGAGCGCACTTCTCAGAAATTCGCGATCCTGTTCACAATCAACCCATTGACTTACCTGATTGAAGGCTTGCGCTGGTCGGTATTTGGTAACCTTTCTGGCGGTGCGCCCAGCCCGGCCGGGGTTGCCTACGCTGCCGCAATGTCGGTGCTCATCCTGTTCTTCGGCATGGCACTGTTCGGCAGGGAAGAGCGGAGGTTCGCCGATGTCATCTAATATCTTGTCTCCGGTTTCCCCGGTTTCCTCCGTTCCTCCCGTTCCCAGTGACAATGGCGTGGCGCGGAGCAAAGTACAGCGTAAAAGTGACACCGCCATTGAGGTGAGCAATATCGCCAAGTGCTACACGATCCTGCACGAAGAGCGCCAGACGAGTTTCACTCAAGCGGCTCTGTCAAAGGCAAGGAACCCATTTCAGCGGCCTGAAAAGGAGGTCTTCTGGGCGCTCAACGGGGTTTCTTTCGAGGTGAATCGCGGCGAAGTCGTCGGGATCATCGGGCGTAACGGGGCGGGCAAATCTACCCTTCTGAAAGTGCTGTCACGAATTACCGAACCGACCCGCGGCACCGCAAAGCTGCACGGACGTGTCGGCAGTCTGCTGGAGGTCGGAACCGGCTTTCATCCGGAGTTGACAGGACGTGAGAACGTCTTTCTTAACGGGGCGGTTCTTGGCATGAACCGCCAGGAGATCGAGCGCCAGTTTGATGCTATCGTAGATTTTTCCGGCACAGAGAAGTTTCTTGACACACCCGTTAAACGGTACTCATCAGGGATGTACGTCCGCCTTGCCTTCGCGGTTGCCGCGCACCTGAACCCGGAAATCTTGATCGTGGACGAGGTACTGGCGGTCGGCGATGGTGACTTTCAGCGAAAGTGCCTGGGGAAGATGAAGGATGTGGCCAGCCAAGGCCGGACCATTTTATTCGTCAGCCATGCAATGGCAAGTATTCAGCAGCTTTGCAGCCGCTGCGTCTATTTGGAAAAAGGTAAAGTCCGGGCGGATGGACCCACAGCCTATGTGATCGAAGAGTATATCTCGAGCGGGGCTGAAGGCGTTGCGGAAGCGGCTTGGGATGATTTACAGACCGCTCCCGGCAACGAGGTAGTTCGGCTTATCGGCACTCGCGTTGTAGACTGCAAGGGAAAAGTCTCCGCAGAGCATAAACTTTCGGACCCGATTACGCTGGAGATGGAGTTTGTGGTCACCAGACCAGGCATCTTGTTCAGTCCGGTGTTTCACATCTATAACTCGTACCATGTGTGCGTCTTTCATACTACCAACTGGACCGATCCTGTTTGGGGCGAACGTGAGTATGAACCCGGTACCTATCGTGCCCAGGTTACGGTTCCGGGAGAGTGGCTCAATGAAGGCGGTTACAGCGCTACTCCGATCATTACGCGAGATACGAACAACGTTCTGATAAAGCTTGACGAATGCCTGTCGTTTAATGTCAACGACGATGGAGCGGGACGCGGCTCGTTTGCAGGTCCAATAATTGGTGTCTTGCGTCCCGCACTTCCATGGACCGTCACACCAGTGAGGGAGTGAGAGGTGAAGACAGTCATTCTCGCTGGCGGCTTAGGTACCCGGCTCTCCGAAGAAACCGCACTGAAACCGAAGCCAATGGTGGAAATTGGGGACCGGCCCATACTTGAGCACATTATGCAAATGTATTCCGCTCATGACTACCGGGAATTTGTCCTGGCACTTGGCTATAAAGCGGAAGTCGTCAAAGAGCATTTTCTGAATTTCTATGCCCACAGAAGCAACCTTACCGTTGACCTCAGCACGGGTGGAGTCAGAGTATACGATGGTCATAAGCCCAACTGGAAGGTACACCTGATCGATACAGGGCTGCTTACCCAGACTGGAGGGCGAGTCCGGCGACTGCGAGAATGGATCGGGGACGAGACCTTCATGCTGACCTATGGCGATGGAGTCAGCGATGTCAATATTCGTGGTCTGGTTGATTTTCATAAGGCGCATGGAAAGCTTGCGACCGTGACAGCAGTGCGCCCGCCGGCCCGCTTTGGTGGTCTGGTTTTCGACGGCGATCAGGTAAGCGAGTTCAGCGAAAAGCCGCAGACCGGCGAGGGCTGGATTAACGGCGGCTTTTTTGTGCTGGAGCCGAAGGTGCTGGATTATATCGCCTCCGACGAGACCCTCTGGGAGCGGGAGCCGCTGGAACGTCTTGCCTCGGAGGGGAACTTGATAGCCTATCGCCACGAGGGGTTCTGGCAGGCGATGGATACGCTGCGCGAAAAGCGGCTGCTGGAAACGCTCTGGGAATCCGGCAAGGCCCCCTGGAAAATGTGGAAGTAAACGAGAACGCGATGACGAACGATTTTGACGCCAGCTTCTGGCGGGACCGCCCGACCTTTGTGACCGGCGGGACTGGCCTGCTGGGGAGTTGGCTGGTGAAACGGCTGGTGGAGGCGGGCGCGGATGTAGTCTGCCTGGTGCGGGACTGGGTGCCGCAGAGCGAACTGGTACGGTCCGGCCTGTATCAAAAGGTCAAATCTGTGCGCGGCGATGTGCGTGATCAGCGGCTGATGGAAGAGGCGCTGGGCGAGTACGAGATTGACACGGTCTTTCATCTGGCGGCGCAGACGATCGTCGGTATCGCCAATCGAAACCCGATCTCGACCTTCGAGACCAATATCGAGGGGACCTGGGCGCTGCTGGAGGGCTGTCGGCGTAGCCCGCGCGTCAAGGGGATCGTGGTAGCATCGTCGGATAAGGCGTATGGGGACCAGGAGATCCTGCCCTATGACGAAAGCACGCCGCTCCAGGGGCAACACCCCTACGATGTCAGCAAGTCCTGCGCGGACCTGATCTCCTATACTTATGCCAAGAGCTATGACCTGCCGGTGACCATCACCCGCTGCGGCAACTTCTACGGCGGCGGCGATCTAAACTGGAACCGCATCGTTCCGGGCACGATCCGCTCCGTTCTGCGCGGCGAAGCGCCGGTCATCCGCTCCGATGGTCAGTTTATCCGCGATTATTTCTACGTGGAAGATGGCGCGGCGGCCTATATGCTGCTTGCCGAAAAGCTCGCCCGGAACCCGGCCCTCAAAGGCGAAGCGTTCAACTTCTCAAACGAGATCCAGGTGACCGTACTCGATCTGGTTCAGCGGGTCCTGGCGCAGATGGACTCCAGCCTCCAGCCGGAGGTCCGCAACGAGGCCAGCAACGAGATCCGTCATCAGTACCTGAGCGCCGAAAAGGCACGGCGGATGCTGGACTGGTCTCCCCTCTTTACTCTTGATAGCGCCCTGGTGAAAACCATAGATTGGTACAAGGAATTTTTGCACCATGCTTGAGAACGATGCGATCAGCGACGAGCGAATGGCTCGCGAATCGGAGTCCGTGGTGGTTGAGACAGCGCCGAAAGAAAAAGACGTTCTAGGCGAGCCGTCGCGGCAGGACGCGCTTCGCGCCCAGATCGCGGAGCTGGTGACCGAATATCACGCCGAGGCGTTCCCCAGCCGCGCATTCGCGCCTGGCGAAACCAGCGTTCCCGTTTCCGGCAAGGTGTTCGATGCCGAGGACATTCAGTATCTGGTGGACTCGTCGCTGGATTTCTGGCTAACCACGGGGCGTTTCGCGCTGCAGTTCGAGCGCGAGTTCGCCCGTTTTTGCGGCGCGCGCAAGGCGCTTCTGGTCAACTCCGGGTCGTCCGCGGACCTTCTGGCACTGAGCGCGTTCACCTCCCCCAAGCTTGGCGACCGGCGGCTGGTTCCCGGCGACGAGGTGATCACGGTCGCGGCGGGCTTTCCCACCACGGTCAATCCCACGATCCAGAACGGGCTGGTCCCGGTCTTTCTGGATGTGACGGTCCCCAACTACAACCTGGATGTCACCCAGTTGGAGGAGGCGTTCTCGCCACGCACCCGCGCGGTAATGTTCGCCCATACGCTGGGAAATCCCGCCGATATGTCCGCTATTACGGCGTTCTGCAAGAAACATGACCTGTACCTGATCGAGGACTGCTGCGACGCACTCGGCGGGACGTACAACGGCCAGAAGGTCGGGACGTTCGGCGATGTGGCGACGGCAAGCTTTTACCCGGCCCACCACATCACCATGGGTGAGGGGGGCGCAGTCTTCACGAACAACCTCAAGCTGAAGGTCATCCTGGAGTCCTTCCGGGACTGGGGCCGTGACTGCTGGTGCGATCCGGGCAAGGACAACACCTGCGGCAAGCGGTACGAGTGGCAGCTTGGCGATCTGCCGTGCGGCTACGACCACAAGTACACCTACTCGCACATCGGGTACAACCTGAAGGTCACCGACATGCAGGCGGCGGTCGGACTGTCCCAGCTGAAGAAGCTGCCGCAGTTTATCGCGGACCGGCGGCGCAACTTCACCTACCTGTACGACGGGCTAAGCGACCTCCAGGAGTATTTGATCCTGCCCGAAGCGACTCCGAACTCCGATCCCTCCTGGTTCGGGTTCCCCATCGCGGTGCGGGAAGATGCCCCCTTTACCCGGGATCAGATCGTGCGGCATCTGGACTCCAAGAAGATCGGGACGCGGCTCCTGTTCGCGGGGAACCTGCTGCGACAGCCCGCCTATGCCGGGATCAACTGCCGCCAGATCGGCGACCTGAAGAACTCGGACTTCGTGATGAATCAGGTCTTCTGGATCGGCGTGTTCCCCGGCCTGACCGACGCGCACAAGGATTACACGCTCGATGTGATCCACGAGTTTATCCGCTCGCCGAAACCGCGCGAACTGTCCGTGGTGGCTGCGTAGACGCCGCTTGTTCGGTGGCAGACCTTTTTTTATTGGTCTGCCCCTGAGAGATGTGTGGAGGTGTCCAGTTAGTTACACCAAGGTACTTTTGACCGGAGCAGGTGGATTTGTCGGTTCAAGCCTCACACGTTTGTTGGTAGAAGCGGGCTGCAAGGTTCACGCTGTGGTGCGGCCCGGTGGTGACATCCGTCGTCTATCTGCTCTTCGGGACCAAATCTCACTTCTGGAGGCAGATCTTTTTGACCTGACGGCCATCTGCTCGATTGTTCAACAAGTTCGTCCGGAGCTTTGCTTTCATCTCGCCTGGCATTTAGATAAAGGAAATGGACAGCTTAATTTCGAAGCCAATTCAGCCTCACTGGTTAGTAGCCTCCAGCTGGCGACCTGCCTGGCGAAAACCGAATGCCGCAGGCTCATCGTGACAGGCAGTTGCTTGGAATATAAGCGCGGTCTTGGGTACCTGCGGGAAACAAGCGCGACGGAACCGTGGAGTCCTTACGCCGCAGCAAAAATCGCGCTGTACACAATGCTGACTGCGTTAGCTTCTACGTCAGCGATGGAGCTTGCTTGGGCGCGTCTTTTCTATTTGTACGGTCCCGGTGAGGATGAACGCCGCTTGGTGCCTTCTGTGATACGCTCGCTTCTTCGAGGGGAAACTGCCAAAACTACCCCGGGGGGGCAGGTCTACGATTACCTCCATGTGGAGGATGCAGCGGCCGCGCTGTGGGCCATCGCCCAGAGCGAGATTTGCGGGCCGGTCAACATTGGTTCTGGTATCCCTGTTGTGGTGAAAGACTTGATCATTCGGATCGGGCAGATCATGGATCGCGAAGATCTTCTGCAGATTGGACAGCTGCACTATCGGGGTGATGAACCTATGTTTGTCTGCGCGGACAACCAGATCCTGCGGACTGGCACTCAATGGATACCACGATTTGATTTATTTGAAGGCCTTGAACAGACAATTCGCTGGTGGCGCGCGTCTGAATCACTCGCGTTTCGACAGCCAGAGTTAGCGCACTCGTAAAGATGACTAAAATAGATTCTCAGCCGCTGCTTTCAATCTGTGTTCCAACGTATAATCGCTCCGCGTGGCTACGGGCCTCGCTGGATTACGCGCTGCCGCAGGTGCTCGAAGCGAATGGGGAGGTGGAATTGATCGTCTCCGACAACTGCTCCACGGATGACACACCAGTTTTAGTCAGGGCGCTGCAGGAAAAATATCCTCTTCGATACCTGCGGAACGGGGAGAACATCGGCTTCCTGCCGAACATGGCGCGGGTGACCACGGAAGCAGTCGGCAAATTTATCTGGGTAATGGGAGATGACGATTTTTTACGCCCTGGCGCATTAAGAAGAGTCCTTGATGTCATACGTCATCATTCTGACGTTTCCATGATCCATATCAATTACTCGAGCTACCCGGTTAGCGGCCCCCCGACAGGACTTATTCCCCTGTCCGAGTTCGAGAAACTAACCCATCGTATGCGACAGGATACCTCAAGTCGTTATGTTGAGAAGGTTAAAGAGTTAGTTGCAGGAGATGAGAATTGCTTTACGCCCATATACGCCACTGTCTTTCAAAAGATCCATGGCGCTGCTGCGTTCCAAAGCTGCCTACAGTATAAGCAGTGGGAGCACGCAGAGTCGGTGATTCCTCATGCTTTTTATGTCGCCCATAACATGTTGGAGCTTCCGGCGTATTATGTCGGAGATCCGTTTGTAGTCACCGCAAGCGATACGAGTTGGTCAAAGTATCTCGCTGGTTATTACATGATCTATTTGCCACAGCTTTACAAACTGTTGGAGGGTAAGGGAGCGGACAGGAAAGCGCTTAATGAGCACAGGCTCGCAACGCTGAAGCAGATTCACCAGGTTGGTGGCTTTCGCAAAATGCTTCTCGATGGGGCGACTCCCATGCGAAATCAGTTCTCTCTACGGACGTATCTGAAAACATATTTTCCAGTGCCCGGCACGAAAAAGATACTGTTGAAAGATTTCGTGGAGGTCATAAACGAGTCACTCCGGTCCGCCCTCTGGAGTTTTCGTCCGACCCGCTTCTTGCTTCACAGAGTCTATTTGGCCCAGACAGCTCTACGGCAACGTGTAAGTCGTCAGGGCGGTTAGACACGGTGCTCATACGTCCAATCATTGTCAACTACAAGGGCGCGGACGACACCATCGCGTGTCTCAGTTCGCTGGCAGCTCAAGAAGGGGTTGATTTAGAGCCTCTAGTTCTCGAAAATGCCTCGGGCGATGGCTCAGCCGAAAAGATACGCTCCGCCCACCCAGGGGTGGGGCTTATAGAAAGTGAAACTAACACCGGATTTGCGGGCGGCAACAATTTGGCAATCCGTCATGCCCTACAAGGTAGCTGTGACTACCTTTTTGTTGTCAATCCGGATACGGTCATGGAGCCGGACTGCTTACGGCAACTCTTAGCCTGTGCGCAGGCTAATCCAGACGCAGCCGTGGTCGGCCCCGCGATCTATTGGTACGAAGACCGTTCGGTCCCTTTGTTCACGGGTAGTACTCTCGATTTCGATGCACCGTCCATGCACCACCTGACCACGGATGTTCGGAAAGAGCATAACGCATCCTGCCGGGAGGTTCCCTGGACCACTGGATGCGCCATGCTTATTCGCGCAGACCTGTTCCGACGTATTGGTGGGTTCGACGAGCGTTTTTTTTGTTACTACGAAGATGTTGACTGGTCACTCCGAGCGAAGAGAATAGGGCTTAAGTGTCTCCTGTGCCCCAAAGCGATCTTGTATCATAAAGAGGGTAACACAGCAAAGAAGTTCAGGATGACCACAAAATATTACAACGACCGAAACCTGCTTTTGTTGATGTGGAAGCATTCAACCGGTCGTACTCGCCTGAAATTCTTCGTGTACGATTTGTTGGATTTTTGGTTCAAAGAGCGATGGTACCTGCGTCATGGCAGAGGCACCGAGTTATCCGAAGAGATGCGTCTGTTCCGAGCTGCCCACTATGACTTTTATCTTCGGCGTCTCGGTAAATGCAAACGACAACTATGACGGCATGCCCTGAACCTGGCTTGGCTCACTGGTTTTATCTCGGTACAAGACTTTCAGCTTCCGCAAATCCCTTATGAACGTTCTCTACGATATCACTCAGCTTGCATATGGTCACCAGGACGCTTCAATGAGGTCCGGGCCCTGGGGCC
>JACMJB010000353.1 GCA_014380815.1 Armatimonadota bacterium | reverse complement strand
TCCGCCGCCGAAGCGGGGGGGGGCGCCGCGATCTCCCCCAGGACGGGCACCGCGCGGCGGTCGGCCCGGTTCCGGGTTCTCCGGGTCAAACGGGTCGTCTAGATTGCGGGCGGTCGCATTGACACGGCCCTGCCCATCAATCTCGGTGACCCGCACTCGCAGCTTGTCGCCGAGCTTCAGGTTCTCATCGGGCCGGGAGGGAGCCGGGTCCGCGATCTGCGAAACGTGGACCAGGGCATCCTTGCCCGGCACGATCTCCACGAATGCGCCGAACTGCAGGAAGCGGGTGATGGTCCCCTCGTAGATCTCGCCAGGCTGCGGGGTCTTCGTCATGGACTCGATGATCTTGCGGGCTGACTCGCCCGCCTCACCGTCCACCGCGGCGATGTTGACGGTCCCATCCTGCTCGATATCAATCTTCGCACCGGTATCCGCGGTGATCTTCTTGATCGTCTTACCGCCCGGCCCGATGATCATCCCGATCTGCTCGGGATCAATCTTGATCGTGATGATGCGCGGAGCATACATCGAGAGTTCGCCACGGGGTGTACTGATCGCGGCATTGATCTTGTCCAGAATAAACAGGCGGGCCTCGCGGGCCTGCTCGAAGGCATCCACGAAGACCTGGCGCGGAATACCCTGGATCTTGGTATCAAGCTGGAGAGCAGTGATACCCTCGGCGGTCCCGGCGACCTTGAAGTCCATATCACCGGAAAAGTCTTCCATGCCCTGAATATCGGTCAGAACGGCGAACTGGTCGCCCTCGTTAATCAGGCCCATCGCGATGCCTGCGACCGGCGACTTGATTGGAACCCCGGCATCGAGCAGGGCAAGCGTCGAGCCGCAGGTAGAGGCCATGGAGGTGGAGCCATTGGACTCCAGAACCTCGGACTGCAGCAGCATGGTGTAAGGCCAGGTGCCGGGGTCGGGAAGGACCGGCACCAGCGCACGCTCGGCAAGCGCACCATGACCGATCTCGCGGCGACCGGGGCCACGGAGCGGACGGGCCTCTCCGACCGAGTAAGGTGGGAAGTTATAGAAGTGCATATACTTCTTTTCCCCGTCCTCTTCCAGCGTGTCCACCATCTGGGCATCGCCGCCCGAACCAAGAGTGAGGGTCGTCAGAACCTGGGTTTGACCGCGTGTGAACAGACCAGAACCGTGGACTCGGGGAAGCAGTCCCACCTCGCAGTCAATCTGGCGGATGTCTTTGAGGCCGCGACCATCGGGGCGCTTGCCCTCGGTGACAATCAGATCGCGAAGCTGCTCCTTGACCACCTTGTCGGCGGTCTCTCGAAGGTCCCCCACATTGTCGGGGAATTCTGGGGTCAGCGCGGTGACTACCTCGTTAATCAGCAAGGTCAGGCCCGCCTCGCGGCTGGCCTTGTCCGGCTGCTGCAGCCCGTCGCGAAGCTGCGCGGAAAAGCCCGAACGGACCCGCTCCAGGATCTCCTCGTTGTAGTGATGCAGCGGGACGGTCTTCTTATCCTTGCCCGCAAGCTCCCGCAGCCGGTTCTGGATCTGGCACTGCTGCTGAATGATCTCGTGTGCGCGGTCGAACGCCTCGAGCATTTCGGCCTCGGAAACCTCCTGTGCGCCCGCCTCGATCATCAGAATCGCTTTTTCGGTCCCCGCCACCACCAGGTCCAGCCGCGACTCAGCGACCTGGGACTGGGTGGGGTTGATGATGAACTCGCCCTCCGCGCTCATGCCGACCCGCACGGCGCCGATGGGACCGGCAAACGGGATGTCGGAGACCGTCAGGGCCGCCGATGCGCCAAGGACCGCGTAAACGTCGGGGAGATGATCCATGTCGGCGGAGAGCGGCATGGCGATCACCTGCACTTCGTTGCGCATATTTTTGTCGAACAAGGGGCGAAGCGGGCGGTCAATCAGGCGGGAGGTGAGGATGGACTTCTCGCCGGGTCGCCCCCCTCGCTTCACAAAACCGCCGGGGATTTTGCCGACCGCATACTTACGTTCTTCATAATCGCAGGTCAGGGGGAAGAAATCGAGACCGGGACGCGGGCTTGCCCCCATAGTCGCGGTCACATGGACGATTGTGTCGCCGGACCGCACCCAAACGGCGCCGTTCGCCTGCTTGGCGAATTTGCCCGTCTCAATGGAGATCGTCTGCCCGTTCGGCAGGGTCATCTCAACGGAATGAACAGCCATTTTTCTTTTTTCTTTTCTTTAACGCTTCAAGCTTTGCCTACGCGGCGCGGCGCGGGCACTGGCAAATCGCCCGGCTCTGGTCCGTGTTTACCCCTGGACCAACGGGATTGACCCAATGGGAAATGCGCGAAGGGCGCGCCCCCCGCCGTTCGCAGAGTGACTGCGTTGCGGGGATGCGCGCCCTTCCCTTTTATTTCTCGCCTGGTGTTTCGGGTCGCAATGGTGTGTTTCAGCTAAATCCGGGAGCGGATTCCGAGACGCCCAACCAGCGTTCGGTATCGCGCAATATCGGTCTTCGCCAGATAGGTGAGAAGCCGCTTCCGCTGCCCAATCAGCATGAAAAGGCCGCGCCGTGAATGGTGGTCCTTTTTATGGGTCTGAAAGTGCTCGGTCAGCATGACGATGCGCGAGGAGAGCAGTGCGATCTGCACTTCCGGCGAGCCGGTGTCGCCCTCGTGGGTCTTATAATCCTCGATAACGGTCTGGGTGGTTTCCTTGGGCAGTGGCATGGGGTGTTCGTTTTCCTTTGTTACGGTGGATTTTTGTTGGGGAGCCTGCGCTTCCCTCCCCGGGGGAGAGCGCACGCCCGCGCCGGTCGGACCGGAGCGTAGTTTGGGATACCGCACCGCCCGTCGTCCCTTCCAAAATGCGAAACGCGCCTTCAGCTCATCGGCTGCGGCGCGTTCGAACATCCGTCAAGAGCATGCGTTGCGGAATCAGCGACCGGTGAATGTTATCACGCGGCACTTGCCCTGTCAAAATAGCTCCCAGATCCGCGAATAACCGGTTATGGTCCGCTCCCGTTCGCCCCGCACCAGTTAAAGCGGCAAAGGCATCCTTGAGACCGATCTTTTTGCCCTCGGTGTCGTCGCGACCGGAATCGCTGATCGGCACCTCATAGACCCGGCAGCGGCGCCCATCCTGCGGATCGTGCCAGCGGGCACCTTTCGCAGTTACCTCCGGTTCGAAGTCGCGCCAGAACAGTGCGACCAAGAAGAGTGAGGCGTCAAGGTGCGTCTCTGCTGCGCTCATAGGGTCGCGGATCACATCGGCAGCGAGAGCAAAGGATCGAGTGCCTGGGGAGAGGGCGGTGGTGCCTCACCGCTTACGCTCACCCCGATTTTGAACATCTTAGTTCCACAGGTGACGCAGGAACCGGTGACGGCAAGTTTTCCATTTTTCGTGCGCGTTTCCGTGGGGTTCGCCATCTCCTTTTTTGTCTTGCACTTGAAGCAGTAGCCGTCCAATAATTTGTCCTCCGCAGCGTTGATCTTCTCAGAAGCCACCCGCGTCTTGCGGCGGCGAGTCAGCGAATAAGGCATAAGATTCAAGCGCTTCCAAGCACTTTCCTCTGTCAGTCGCAGACGTTCAGGGGCGGTTTGCCGCAGGTTTCTGCGCGGTCTCAATCGCCCGGCGAACCACCTCGGCGGCTAGATTCCCGCTGCGAGCATCGAAGACGACAAAGACGATCTCGCCAAATGCTTTCCGCTGCTTCAAAACAGCCTCGGCCATCGTCTCCATAGCCGTTTGGGCAGCAAGGCCACGCAAAGCGCCGAGCGGAACGGCAACCGACTCTGCCCCGTCCTTTCGGGCCTGAAGGATCGCGGATTCCATCCCACGCTTGAGAGAGGAGGACACGACGGGTTTCAGGGGTTCATGGACCGCCACGTGGTAGATCCGCCCGACCGCGAGCCTTCCCCCTCCGGTCACGGTCACCTTGCCGATCCCGACCGGCCCGGCGGCGATCGCTTCCTTTTCAACCTCTCCGCCCGCCGCGATTCCCACAGCCCCCGAGACGCCGCCAACCATGCGCAGCAGCGTGTTGCCGGGAAGAAGAAGGGCGTCGGCATCGGGCATCCGGGCGGGAAGGCAGGAGATCACCAGGATTTTAGTATCCCCCGCGTCGTGGGTCGCCAGAGTCTCGACGCGCTGTGAGCGGTAGGTCAGCCATACGCAGTAGGCACTGACCAGGGTCATCATGACTGGATGGATCAGCAGAAGGGGGACTGGAGCGCCCCGCTGATAGTCGGGCCAGACGAAGACGACCGCCGCCGCGACTGCTGCCACTCCCACCCCGACTCCTGCCCAGAGGATGTTTTTTTCGCGGATTGTACCCCGGCGGACCAGAATGCCGTATGCCGTAAACAGCGAAAGAACAAACAGAAAATAAGGCAGTTGCCGTGTGACATCAGAGGCGCGCATCGAAAGGATTATATCTCGTACCGCGCAAGACGCGTCGAATGGTTTGATACGAGCGGGTCAGGCGATGCCAAGCGGTTTGGAAGACGGCATCCCGGCAAATAAAGACGCTGAAGGGAACTCCGATCCCCGAACCCCCGCGACAATCTCGGCGAGTACCTGCCGGTAGTCTGTGGTAACGCGCAGATCGCCGGGGCCTTCCAACTGGGATGGCTCCAGGCCGGGCCAGGCTCCGTACACTTCCCCGCCGTGGATGCCGCCGCCAAGCGCGAACAAGACGCTTCCCTGCCCGTGATCCGTGCCGAGGCCGCTGTTCTCCTGCGCCCGCCGACCGAACTCGGTCATGGCAATTACTGTCACGCTGCGCATCCCCTGGGCACCAAGGTCCTTGGCGAAAGCAGCGAGGCACCCGGCAAGGTCGGCGGCCTGGGCGGCAAGAACGCCGGGCTGGGCGACATGCGTGTCCCAAAGATAAGGCCCTTGATGGTCCAAACAGGCCGCTTCCAGTCCGACCCGCGCCCGGATCAGACAGGCCGTCTGCCGCAGGCCATCGCCCAGCTCGCTCTGGGGATAAACGGCGCTGTGGGCGGGCCGATAAAGTGCCGGGTCGAGCCGCTGGAGGACTTTCAAAACATGCAGAGTGTTCCGGCCCGCGCGCCGCACCGGGTCGTCGCCCGCGGAGCGTGAAGTGGCATGGAGAGCAGCGAGCGCCTCCGCCATGGGAGCCGCGAGAGGAGACAGGCGAAAGTCGGCGAGCGATTCAAGGGCCACCGCATGAGTCGCGCCGCGCAGCGAATCCGGCAGGCCTGGTCCGAAGGCGACACCGCGCAGCGGGGACGGGTTCGGAGGGGGAGCCGCGGAAAGATAACGCGCGACCCAGCCCTCGGACGAGGCGGCGCTTGGAAGCCCACTCTCCATTGCTGCCATCGCCTCGAAGTGGGAGTGGGAATCGTCCGGTGAGCCGACCGCGTGGACGATGCCCATCTGCCCTTCCGCATAAAGTGGGCGCAGGGGGGCCAGCGATGGGTGCAGTCCAAAGAAACCATCCAGGTCCAGACTTCGCGCCGGGACCGCAGCCCGCCGGTCCTTGGGGGATGCCAGGCCAAGGGTGGGTCGCAGCCGGTGGTAGGCGTCCTCACCATAGGGAGGAACAAGCGCCAATCCATCCGCGCCCCCGCGCAGGAACACGACCACCAGGGTGTGCGGCGGGTGGGCATCGCCCGGCTCAGCGGCATCCGGGGAAAGCGTGACCCCCGCCAGCGCGGAGTGCTGTCCCGCCCAGACTGCGAGTGCTGATGCCGCGGCTCCGCCGAGGAGCTTCCGGCGCGTGGGGGCACCCGTGCTGAAAGCGGGAAGATGGCCCGCGCCATCGCAGGACCACCAGGCTGAAGGTCGGGACATTGGCTTCATTCTCCTCTTGTCACTTGCCAGGGGACGCTTGCTTACCGCCACTGAAAGGCGGGTGATGCCAGCAGCAGGGCCGCCGCCTGCGGGAGCCTGTCGGCGAAGGGGGCAATAACCGACCGGAGCCGTGTCTGTTCCTCGCGGGATGCGTTCGGCAAAAAAGCGGATACCAGCTCCGTCTTCGGAAGCCAGACAGTATCCGGCCCGGTTCCCTCGATCCCGCCCGTCGTGAGCGCGGCGGCGAAGTTCCAGCGCGCCAGTAGTGACCCGGTCCAGGCGGCGGTTCTGTCCGGGTAACCATCTGGCATGGGCCATTGAAACAGTGGCTGCCCCATGCGGGCCAGATGCTGCTGTATCGGCCCGCCGCCATCCGTCTCTGCCTCGGAAACGCGGACCGCGGAGACCAAATAATCAAAAGGCCGCTTCAGCACGGGCGGCGCAGCGATCAGATCACTCGAGATACCGTAGGGTCCCGTACCCACCAGCAGCGCCCGAAGCATCGCCGAAATACTGCCGCCCGTTCTTGAGTACACATCGGCGATTCGAACCGTCGCGGCCTTCGAGGCTTCGCCCTCGCCGTAAAAGCCGCGCACCAGCTTGCTAGCAATGAACCTTGCCGTGGACGGATGCGCCGCCAGAATCTCCAGCACCCGATCACCATCGGAGGTGCCACCGCCCGCGGGGATCGAGACCCCCAGCACCGTTTTTGCCCCCGCATCATGGCGCTGCGGATCGAAGCGAAACATTCCCCGGCGATGCAGGAACCGGTCCTCGATAGTCCAGCCGGTGAGACAGCGGGCCACCTCTTGAACGTCTTTTTGCGTGTAGCCGCCGTGAACCCCGAGCGTGTGCAACTCCATCAGTTCGCGGGCGTAGTTTTCGTTGGCGACCCCGCTCCGGTTATTGGGATTGTCCAGGTAGGAGAGCATCGCCGGACTGTGCGCGCTCGCTTTCAGAAGATCCGGGAACGTGCCTAGCGCGTGCTTACGGATGACTGCCAAGTCGTCCACGGCCTTGAAGGAGGCCCCATAGCCTTTGCGGGCATAAATGTTAAAATGATTGGTCCAGAAGTCGGTCAGACGCTCGCGCAGGGGAAAGCGGCTGTAGACCGCGCGCAAGATCGCCGCCTGCTGCAGCTGCTCCAGAACCGCGGTATCGGGAAAGTCCCGCAGATCGAAGGCAGACAGGTTGACGACATCCAGGGTCCGCAGGCGCAGCAGCAGCCCAGGGGTCTCGCGGGAATCATCGCCCGGTGCACCCCGCTGCTCGTCCAGCCAGGCTGCCGCCCCGGTCTGGGCGAACTGCCGAGACTCCCCCCGAGTCGGGCCAAAAGCGGCCCGGTCGAAAAATCGGGCGATCGGCGCTGCCGCAGCGGTAAGCAGCGGGCGCTCCTCTCCGGTGTCATTTTTGGATCGCGAGGGCAGGAGGCGCCCGACGACTCTGGTGCAGCCCGCGCCGCCGAGCGCCGCAAGGCCCGCCACCGCGCCCAGTGTCCGCAAGCAGTCGCGGCGGCTGGCCCCATCGGCCCCACCGGGTTCCAGGTCACTCATGGGCGTACCCGGATGCAGCAGGTATCGGAACCGGCGCGGGAGCCGGTGCCGCTTTCGTAGCCCTGCCGCCTTTTCGCTGGCGGGCGGTGGTAAGCGCTCCCGCGCCGAGGCTGGTCAGCAGCGAGGCGAGAAAGATCATCCAGCCCAGAACCGGCAGCACGCCCGATGCAACCAGCAGACCCGCCCCGTAGCCAGAGGCGCGTAAAGGCGGGACATCGGCATCACTTGCGCGAATCCGTTTCGCGACCACCATAGACAGCCCTGCCGAGCCGACCGTCGCCAGACCCAGCAGCAGGGCCAGTGCTACCCAGCCCAGCAGCTTGAAAAAGCCGTTTGGCTGATTCAGCAGAACTACCGCGATCACGCCTGCCGTTCCGGAAACCAGCGTTCCCATTCCCAGACAGCGCCAGGGCTGCTGTTCGATCCGCTCAGAAGCTCGCCCGGTTCGGGCGGGGAACAAAAGCAGCGTCACCAGGAGCGCGGCCCATAAACTTGCACAGAAAGCCACAACACCGGCCACGGTTGCCAGAACATCGCCAATCGTCATTGCTTGCGGCCCGCCCTTCACAAAAAATCCGGAACAACCAACGAGATACTGGAAAGACACGGCGCCGGCACAGTTGGTTGCGGCTCGCGACCCGGTGCTAACGGGTACCTGCGGTCAGCCAGCCGTTCAAGGCGGCTGCCAGTCGCCGCGCGC
>JACMJB010000001.1 GCA_014380815.1 Armatimonadota bacterium | reverse complement strand
GGCAATATGGAACCACTTGCTCCGCTTCAAAGCGCACGGATCCAACCCAGTACATCATTGACGCCAAAGGGATTATCCGCAACTCCAGCGTGGGATACAACGGCCCAACCCATGCTCTGGAGAAGTCGGTGCGCGAGGCGCTCAAAACAAACCCTCGATGAGGAGCTGCCGAGGTGCAGCCCGTCTGATTTTTGCCGGAAAATTAACCTTCTCTTAACAATCAAAGCGCCTTGATACCGTATAACACACCTGTCATCAGTATATCGGAACTCGAAATTTAGAATTTTCAGGCGCATGATTTGAACGAAGAATCCGGGTTGTTACGTGGAACGGACACGATTGTCGTGCTTGTGCTGGTGGTCCTTCGGGATGGGGCAAGTCACGGCTACGAAATCGCGCGCGAGGTAGAGCGGCGCAGTGGGGATGCACTTTCCTTTAAGTACGGAACGCTGTATCCGATTCTTCATTCGTTGGAGAAAGAGGGAATGATCACGGGGGAGTGGGAGCATCCACAGGGGGAGCGGCGTTCGCGGCGCGTCTACTCCTTAACGGAACAGGGCTTGGTGGAGACCGAAAAAGCCCTGAAGACCTGGGAGACATTTGCCAGCGCTGTGAACCGCGTGATTCAGGGAGTCCCTCGTGAGCAGGCTGCCTGAGCCACCAGATGCGGGACAGTTCTCTGATCCGGGATTTCCCCGGGACACCACCCTTTGCGCCGATCACCTGATCGAGGACTACCTGGATCACCTGTGTGCGCCTTTGGTCGGCATTGTCCCCTATTCCGAGCGGAGCGGCCTGCGCGAGGATGCCGCGGATATGATCGAGCGGCTGTCAAGCCGGTACACAGCGGAGGGGATCGAACCGGAGCGGGCCGCGCAGCTTGCCATCGAAAAGCACGGCGCGTCCCACGAAGTCAGCAGGCAGTTTCTGGAGGCGTGGTTCTCCCACCAGCCGCACGGTGTGCTCGCGCGCCGCTTCGGACTGGCAAACGCGCATGCGGTCGTCTACTTCGGGCTGGCGACTTTTCTGGCGACAACGATCATCCAGGTGCGGGTCTTCAATCCCTGCCTGGACCTGTTTCTTCTGGGGCTGACCCCGGCGCAGATGCGACAGATCGTGCCGGAGCCGCTGCCGCTGCCCGATACCAGCCCGCTCCAAGCGGCGCTGGTGGTGATAGCGGTTCTCGCCCCGTTCGTGGCCGGGTACCTCACCGGCTCCGCGGTGCCGGTCGGGGCGGCCCGTGCTGTCTACCAGGCGATGATGCCATTGATCGTCTTTACGCTGGTTCTCGGCGCGCTGGTGCTGCCCACGCGCGAGGGGCTGCTGCTTGCCCTGTTCCAGCTTGTCTTCTGGCTGCCGGTCGGCTGCCTGGTCGCTCATGCCGCCGGGCCGCTTGCCTGGCGGCGGCGGCTGACCAGAAATCATCCGCTTCGTTCTTTGTAGATTTAGCGTTGGGGCGTCAAGCCGTGTACAGGAGGATCCAATGGTTCAGAATCGAATTGCCCGCGTTCGCAGTTTCTCGCTCGCCGCATCCGCGTTCACGCTGATCGAGCTTCTGGTAGTCATTACCATTATCGCTCTTCTGGCTGCGATCTTGTTTCCCGTTTTTGCCCAGGCTCGGGAGAAGGCCCGGCAGACCACCTGCGCCAGCAATCTGAAACAGCTTGGCATCGGCGTGCAGCAGTACATGAGCGACAACGACAATGTCTTCCCCACAAGCCAGTATGGCACCAGTCCCCTGAAAGCGTTCCGGTGGCGGGAATCAGAGTGGCAGCTGGCGATCTATCCCTATGTGAAGAACAAAGCGGTCTATCGCTGCCCCAACGACATTCAGGAAGATATTGACCCGGCGAACCCGACCAATGCAGGACCGCAGTTCGGCGTTCGGCGCAGTCCCGTCAGTTACCGCTATAATCCGCATCTTGGCTGCCTGACTATCGGCTATCCTCAAGATCAATCGGCGGTAAATCCCCTGCCGAAGTCGGAAGCCGCCGTTGGAGATCCCGGTCGGCAAATTCTGCTTATGGAGGGCTACACCCCAACCACCGCCCCGCCTGCGGCGGTCACGGGTCGGTTTAACGCCGGACTGGACATGGATGGTAAGAAATCACTCTGGCTGGAGATGTTTGTTCTGCCGACATCTCCGGGTTCCGCGTCCAGTGAAATCACCGGATACACGAAAAAGAATCCGACCTGCTTCAACCTTCCAAGACATGCAGGGCATACCGGAAATAACTTTTTGTTCACGGATGGTCACGTCAAGTATTTCAACATCAGCGGGGGGCTGCGGGGGCTGGAGAAGGCAATTCCTTTCCATTACGCGATGTATACCGAAGAAGATCGCCGAAGCGGTTTTTTCAACAACGAGCTTCACTGGGATGACTCCTATAGTCTGGAACAGGAAGCGAACGCCCCCGATCCGTGGGGGTGCCAGTAGTTTAGAGTTTGAGCCGCCGCGTCCTGCGGCGGCTACTTCCTTCCCAGAATCACGTTCGCTGCCACCTGACCGGAAATCAGCGACGGCGGAACGCCCGGTCCCGGCACGGTAAGCTGCCCCGCGTAAAGCAGATTCTCGACCTTGCGGGCGCGCAGGCTGGGCTTGAAGAAAGCGGTCTGCAGCAGGGTGTTCGCGAGGCCATAAGCGTTGCCTTTGTACGAATGGTAGTCCTCACCGAATTCCCGGTGCGCGTAGCTGCGCTTTACGACCACGGAATCACGGATCGTCTGACCGGTCATCGCTTCCAGCCGATCCATCACCAGGTGGTAATAGCGCTCGCGGGTCTCCTCCGGGTCGTCCAGGCCAACAGCGGCGGGGATCAGGATAAATACGTTCTCCATGCCCTCCGGGGCGGCAGCCGGGTCGGTCTTCGAGGAGCAGCTCACGTAAAACAGGGGCCGCGTGGGCCACTTGGGGTCGTCGTAGATCTCGCGAGCATGCTGATCCAACCCCTCATCGAAAAAGAGATTGTGATGCTCCAGACCTGTTAGCTTTTTGTTCACCCCCAGGTAGAACAGCAGGCTGGAGGGCGACAGAACGCGCTTGTCCCAGTCCGCCTCGGTGTAGTTCCGGAAGGGTTCCTCGAGCAGATTCTGCTCGATATGGTGGTAATCGCCCCCCGCGATCACCCAGTCCGCAGGGAACGTTTCGAGATCGGTCTGGACACCCACCGCGCGCCCGTTTTCGATCACAATACGACGCGCCTCGGTCCGCGTGTGCAGGGTGACACCAAGTTCCCCGGCCAGTGATTCTATTGCCTCCGCGGTCTTTCGAAGGCCACCCATCGGGTACCAGGTTCCCAGCACCAGGTCGGCGTGGTTCATCATCGAGTACATAGCGGGGATATTGTGCGCGGTCCCTCCCAGGAACAGAACGGGGAACTCGATGATCTGGAGCAGGCGTGGGTCTGAAAAGTAGCGGGAAGTATGCTTGTGGAGCGGCTGGAGCATCTGGATTCGGATACTTTCGCGGATCATGCGGATATCCATAAACTCGAAAATACTGAGGCTGGGCCGCCAGACATAGTCTCCCATACCAACGCGGTATTTGTATTCGGCCTGCGCGAGATAGTCCCGCAGCCGCGCCGCGCTTCCCGTCTCCAGCCGCTCGAAGACCGCTTCCAGCGCCGCCGGTTCGGCGGGAACATCCACGATCTCGTTCGCGCCGAAGTAGACCCGGTAGCCGGGGTCAAGGCGCACCAGATCGTAGTAGTCGGAGGGCTTTTTGCCAAAGCGGGCGAAGAATTTCTCGAAGACATCGGGCATCCAGTACCAGGACGGCCCCATATCGAACGTGAAACCGTCCTGCTTCCAGACTCGTGCCCGCCCGCCGATCTGGTCGTTCTTCTCCAGCACCGTCACGGACAGGCCCGCCTGCGCCAGGCAGCAGGCCGCCGCCATCCCCGCGAACCCGGATCCGATCACGACCGCGCGCTCACCGGCCTGCGCGGTTCGTTGTGTTGTTGCCGTTGCTGCCATAGTACTCATGTTATCCGTTTCAACACATCTGGCTGCGTTTGGTTTCCCCCTTCCCTTTTGGGGACAAAATTAGATGCGGCTACAGCACGAATGCAAGTTGTTCCTGCGAGGCGACATCCAGGGCGGCGCGGTCGGCGATCTCGAAGCGGTTCCCGTCCACGTCCAGAAGCAGCAGGTGCGTGTCGGAGAGCCAGACGCATGACTCGGACAGGCTCTGAACCACGAAATCGCGGGGGCCACGGTCCGTGACAACGTGCCAGTAGGTGATGCCGAACTCGGTGCGGACCTCGGTGATGGCCTGGACACGGGCCGTCAGATAGCGGCGCCGGATCTCCTCCTCGGCGACTGCCCGCGATTCCGGGGTGAGATCGGCCAGCATTTCTATCATTGCGATCTCCTCACCCTTGCCGCTTTGCAGCGACAGAAGCTGGCCCGGACGCGAAAGCGGGGCGGCCTGGTACAGTTTCACCTGCGGATACGACCAGCGATCCGCGATGGTCAGACGCAGGGTGCCGACCGGCTCGTAGAACAGGTGCAGGGATGCTGCCCCCGGTGCCGGGCCAGGGGGCAGGACCTGCGTCTCGCTCACGGCTATCTCGCTCTTGATCTCGGTTTCCATGGGTTTAACGCCTTCTGCGGCAGCCCGACCGCACACGTCGGAAGGAATCCTCTGCCGCCACCTCGAAAATCTGGTTCTATGCCCGCCGTGTCTGCTGAATCCGCTGTGCCAGTCACCCCGACGCGCCGCCGCATCCCGGCGTTCAGTCCCTATATCGTCACGACCGTTCTGGTAGCGGTCAGCTTTCTCGCGGCCCCGTTTTCCTACCATTCCCAGGACATGCTGGATTTCTTCCTGCCTTGGAGCCGTGCCTCCGAGGGATGGTATCCGTGGCGCATCTACGATGCCTGGCCGCCCTGCAATTATCCGCCGTTTTGCCTGTATCTGTTAACGGTCGTGGAGCGCTGCCGCCTTCTGCTGCAAACGGCGCCGACGGGCCTGCTCGCCATCTGCCTGGTGAAGATCCCCTTCTTTCTGACGCATGCACTGGGAGTCTTGGTCTGTTATGTGGGCCTGCGCCGACCGCTGGGCGGCAGGCCCGCGCGCCGAATCGCCCTGCTGTATGCCCTCTGCCTGCCCCTGTTTGTCAACGGCGCACTGTGGGGACAGGCCGACCCCTTGCTGATGCTCGCCCTGGTCGCCACCGTGGTCGCGCTCGTGGGTGAAAAGCCAGTTCTCGCGGGGGCGACGATGGGCTGGGCGCTTAGTATCAAATTCCAAGCCATTATTATCGCCCCGATGCTGCTGATCTATGCTCTGCGGCGGTTCGGGGTTCGTCAGACTCTGCTTTCGTGCCTTGCGGTGGCGGGAATGCTGCTCGCGTTTTGCCTTCCCTTCTGGATCGCCGGGAAAGGTCCGCTGCTGAAGAAGGCCTACACGGAGGCGGCAGGTTTTTATCCGTACCGTTCCCTGAATGCGATGAATCTCTGGGGAGCCGCCAATATCATTGACACCCAGTACCGCGGCCTATCGGACGCACAGATCAAATGGGACAATGTTCGCGTTTTCGGGCCTTTGACGTTTTATCACCTGGGTCTTTTGATGACCGGTGGTTTTTATCTCACGCTGCTGATTCCCCTGTGGCGGCACCCGACCCGTGACCGGTTTCTGTTCGCCTGCGGACTGGGAGCATTCGGCTTTTTTGTTCTCAGCACCCAGATGCACGAGCGGTATATCGTGCCCGGCGCGGCCCTGCTCGCACTCCCAGCGCTTTTCTCTGCCCCGCGCGCGCTTCTCTACGTGGGCGTCTGTGCCACGGCCTCGCTGAACCAGATCCTGGTGCTGTTTTCCAATTACCTGCCGTTCACCCACCGAAATCCCGACTGGGTCAATGTTTTGTGGGGCAAAAGCTTTCTACCCGCCTCCCTTCTCAACTGCGCATTGCTGGCTTTCGGGACCTGGCTGTACCTGCGCCGGGAGGCATCTCCTGCGGTTCCGGCTTCCAGAGTCGAAATCGCCCCTCCGAAAAGTAAACATACTGGTCCCCCGGTCGCGGCTCCGGCAGGGCAAGATGGAACGCGGGGGGACTCACGGACTTCAGCGGGATAGGCAGGCCAGTTGCAGCCTCCATCGCCGGGGTCCGCTTGAGAGCGGGCGTGGCGTAGTGCAGGGTCACTAGTAACCCGGCACCCTCGCGCTTTATCTCGGCACGGTCCTGCTCGGTGTAAAAGACAGTCGGGGCGGGTGACAGAACCTCTCGGGGTGGGTTATCCGTGAACAGATTCAGTCCGGACCCTAGGCCGCGCCGGAAGACATAGGCCGGGTAGCGGATATCGGGCGCGATCAGCACGATCCGACGCTCGCAGGAGGGGAACGTCGCCAGGGTCGAAAGCCCCTGTTGCACCCACTCTCCCGCCATCTGCCATTGCCGAAAGACTATAAACGACTGCGCCGAGAACAGCAGAAACAGCAGCGCTGCGCCCAGCCGGGCAAACCGCAGCGGCTCTAGGAGCCGACCCAGCGCGAGGCATGCGAACACGGATGGCGGATACAGCGTGCGGGTATCGTAGCCCCAGAGCGGTGGCGAAAGGCTGGTCCAGGCAGACGGCAGAGCTGCCACATAAAACGCCGCCAGCAGAAACAGCACATCCCGGCGCGCGGCCCGGCCCAAGCGGGTCGTCTGCCAGGCTCCCAGCAGCAGAGTGACGGAGGCCACGAGGATAAAAGCGGGAGTGGTAGTGGTCATTGGACAGATCGCGGTGGGCAGTGCGCGGAGCAGACCCCAGATCATCGTCAGGGCGGAAATACGCGGGGCGCCGCTGGGTCCGCCCAGGACCGAACCCACGTAGAGCCAGCGTGCTAAAAAGTAGAGCGGCAGAAACGCAAAGAGGATCGGGATCCAGCGGGAAGGTCCGCCAGGCTTTTCCTGCGGGCGCAGACGGTCGAACAGCAGAACGAGGACGGGCAGCGGCAGGGCCGCCTCTTTTGACAGGAGCGCCAGCACAAAACTGGCGATCAGCGCCGCGCCCCATGGGAAAGAGGCGCGTTGTCTTGCCTGGTAGAACGCACACAGGGTCAAAAGCGTAAACAGGACCGTCAAAAGGCCGGCGCGGTCCCCGATCCAGGCAACCGCCTCGCTATGCCCCGGCAGGACCAGAAACAGAAGCGCCGCAATCCCTCTGCTCGTTCCGGAGAACCCCAGCGCTTTTCCAAATTGGTACAGCAGCACGCTATTGAGGCCGTGCAGGAGACAGTGGCTGAGATGGTATCCGAACGGGTTTCGGCCCCACAGGTGCCACTCCGCCCACATATTCAGCGAGAACAGGGGGCGGAAGTAATCCGAGCGTGTATGGTGCCACACCCCCAGCGGGCCGCTCTGGCTTACGGACCAAAGGTGGTCCAGATCATCGCTATGGAAAAACGACTGCAGATTGGGCAGAAAGACGAGCAGAAGGATTCCGAAGCCGAGTGCGCTTGCCAGCACGATCGGCCAGCGGGACAGGGGGCGCTTCGAAACCGAGCCGGGGTCCGTTCCCGGCGCCGAAGCCCCGATCATGCCGCCCCCTCCTCCGGGCCAAGAGCGACACTCGCCGCCAGCGCCTGCGAGGTCTGGGTCTGGGTCTCGACCAGCTTATAGAACTCACCCTTCTTTTCCATGAGTTCGGCGTGGGTACCGACCTCCGCGATCTGGCCTTTTTCCAGCACCACCAGACGGTCGGCGTTGCGGAGCGTAGACAGCCGGTGCGCGATGGCGAAGGTCGTTCGGCCCGCTGTCAGGTTGCCAATGGCCTGCTGAATTTTCTTCTCGGTCTCGACATCCACCGACGAGGTCGCCTCGTCCAGGATCAGGATCCGCGGGTTATGCAGGATCGCCCGGGCGATCGAGACGCGCTGCTTCTCGCCGCCCGACAGCTTCGCGCCCTTTTCACCAACCTGCGTATCGTAGCCGTCGGGCTTGGCAACAATGAAGTCATGGGCGCAGGCCGCGCGGCCCGCCGCCATCACCTCTGTGATGGTCGCGTCCGGCTTGCCGTAGGCGATATTTTCCGCGATAGTCCCATTGAACAGGAACGGCTCCTGGAGCACGATCCCGATGTGGCGGCGCAGGTCGGTCAGCGCGAGGTCCTTGACATCTACGCCGTCCACCAGCAGCCTGCCCGCGTCCGCCTCGTAGAAGCGGCAAAGCAGGTTGATGGTGGTGGACTTGCCCGCGCCGGACTTGCCTACCAGCCCGATCATCTCTCCTGCTTTCACGTCGAGGTTGATCCCTTTCAGGACCGGGTTCGACTTGTCATAGCCGAAGCGGACGTTCTCAAAGGTGACATCGCCGCGCATTTTGGGCAGGGTCACAGCATCGGGGGATTCGTAAGCCTCGGACGGCGCGTCAATCACCTCAAAGACCCGCTCTGCGCCCGCCATCGCTCGGGAAAACCAGTTATTGACCTGACCGAACCATTGCAGCGGACCGTAAACCTGCCAGAGCAGGATCTGCATCGCGAGCAGCGTTCCAAGCTCGATTTCGTCGTTCAGTACCAGATAACCGCCATAGCCATAGTTGATCACCGGTCCCCAGCCGGTCACGAACACCATGACAGATTCAAAGCGATACCACTTGCGGTCCACGGTGATTCCTGCGAGCGCAAGCTCGTTGTTGCGCGTGGTGAACTTTTCCCACTCGCCCTCCTCGCTTGCGAACGCCTTGACGACCCGGATACCGCTCAGGCTTTCATTGAGCTGGGTGTGGAGTCGCGCCCATTTCTGCCCGACTTTATGAAACAGAACGCTCATCGGCTTCCACAGGCGCGCGCCGCCGATCGCGACAATCGGCACCGGCAGCATGATTGCGAGCGTCAGCTTCCAGGACAGGAAAAAACCAAAGATCAGCGCGCCAGCCAGCGTCGCGAACCCGGTCAGCAGGTAGGGGACACCGTCCACCAGAAAGCCCCAGACGCGGTCTGTGTCCTGGGTCACCCGGCTCTGGATCGCACCGATCTGCTTCTTGTCGTAGAACGAAAGCTGCAGCCGCTCCAGGGCATAGTAGGTGTCTGCCCGCAGGTCTTTCGCAATGTTGCCGGAGAGGAAGGCGACATTTACCCCCTTCACATACTGGCACAGGGCCGCAAGCACGGTCGCGCCCATCAAACCCGCTACCAGGGTCAGCAGAATCGGAAGACCGACCTCGACACTGGGCAACTGTTTCGCGTTGAGCACCTGGTCGGTGATCTGCTTGGTCAGCAAGGGTGTCAGAAAGGTGGAGGAGGCCGCGGAGAGCAGCGAGACCGCCACCACGATCCCGGCCCGCAGGCGATACGGGTTCAGGTAGCCCATGATTCGACCGAAGACCGCAGCCCGCTTGACACAGGCGGGGCACTTTCCGTCTTTTTCCGGCAGCCGCCGCCCGCATTTTT
>JACMJB010000058.1 GCA_014380815.1 Armatimonadota bacterium | reverse complement strand
GCCGGTGGCCCTACCCCCGGGGGCGGGGCACCGCGCGGGGGCGCGAAGAACGCGCCGCCGAGCAGCAAAGACCCTTTCGGGGATGACTACGATAACGAAAACCTGACCGATCCGTTCGCGGAGTAGTCTCCCCTTCGATTGATACCAAAGAGGAAAAGAACCAATGGCTTCCGCTCGTCCGATGAAACCGCGTAAGTTTAAGAAACCCAAGCGGAAAGTCTGCTACTTCACGGTGCAGAAAATTGACTTCATTGATTACAAGAACGTATCGCTTCTGCGCCGGTTTGTGAGCGAGCGTGGCAAGATCCTGCCACGCCGCACCACAGGTACCAGCGCCCGATACCAGCGTATGCTCTCCAGCGCCATCAAGCGCGCCCGTGAGATCGCGCTTCTCCCGTTCGTGGCAGAGCAGGCGTAACCAAACGCCGCGTTCCACTGTCAGTACAGGCGGGCGATCCATCTGGATCGCCCGCCTGTTGTCTTTCCACCATTCCACCATGACGCCCACCCGACCCAAAGAGACCGAACGCCGCCTCCGCCACGCAGAAGGGTTTCTTCTGCTCGCCGTTGCTCTGTTGATCTTCGCCGGGGCATTCTCTCTTCTCGCGGTCAAAGGTCCCGGTCTCGCGGCATCTGCCAGCGCGGTGAATATCAACACGGCAAGCGGTCAGGAGCTGGCCCGCGCCCTCGATCTGCCGCTTGATCAGGCCAAGCGCATCGTGGAAAGCCGCAGGCAGCGCGGACCATTTGGCGATGTTGGCGCTCTATCACGTCAGCGCCTGGTTCCGAGGGACGCCGTTGCAGGAGCTGCGGCAGGATTGATCGTTCGGAACGCGGCGGCGGCCCAGCGGTCTTTTGTGCTTTCCTGCGGCGGGCTGCTGCTTTTTTTGTTCGTGGCTCACGTCCTGGTGCGGCGCCTTCAGCCTCGCGCGGACCCGGTCCTGCTGCCGATTGCCGCGCTCCTGGCGACCCTAGGGGTCCTGCTGCTGTTCTCGCTCAAGGACCCGGTTCGAGATATGCCCGCGTCCTTGGGTCAGGCGCAGGGCGTTCTCTTTGGCGGTATCCTGGCGCTGTCTTTGGGCCTGTCGCCGCGCTTTCATCGCCTGCCGCTGCATCGCTACGGCTACGCCTTCGCGCTTGCTGCCGTTGCGGGGACCCTGTTGCTGGGCATTCTCGGCGCAGGACCGGGAGGAGTGAGGCTGTCCGTCGCGGGGGTTCAGCCGGTCGAGGGCATCAAGGTGCTGCTCGTTTTTTTTCTTGCCGCTTATCTTGCAGAGCGGGGCGCGCTGCTGAACGATCCGCTTCGTCGCGTCGGCCCCTTCTCGGTTCCGCGCCCACGGGATGCCGCGCCGCTTCTGGTGCTGTTCTCTCTTCCGTTGCTGCTGTTCGCTCTGCTTAAAGACCTTGGCCCGGTGTTGTTGCTTTTCGGCACGTTCCTGCTGCTGCTGTATCTGGCGACCGGACGGGGGGGATATGTCGCCCTTGGCACGGGGATCTTGATACTCGGTGCTTTCGTTGGCTACGCTCTGCAATTCGGCGTTTTCGGGACGCGCGTGGATATGTGGCTGTCTCCCTGGGTAAACGGCCGCAGGAGCGGCGATCATCTCGTGCTCGGCCTCTGGGGCCTGGCATCCGGGGGGCCGCTTGGCAGCGGCTTTGGCCTCGGGGGGACGCGCTATATTCCGCGCGGTGGTTCCGACCTGGCTTTTGCCTCGCTGGGGGAAGAGTTGGGATTGCCCGCCACCTTGCTGGTTGCCGGGTGCTTTCTGATCCTTTGCCTGCGCGGTCTTGGGATCGCCCGCCGCTCCACGACAGAATTCGACCGTTTTCTTGCCACCGGACTTTCCGGGCTGTTGGGGCTTCAGGCCCTCTTGATTCTTTCCGGGACCCTGGGACTGCTGCCGCTCTCGGGGGTCACCCTGCCATTCCTTTCTTACGGCAAATCGTCACTGCTGGCCTCGTTCTTTATGGTCGGCCTCCTGCTCGCTCTATCAAGCCGTGCCGCCGCGCCCGGCAGCACCACGGCGTCCGCATTGCCGCCGTCCCCACAGTTTCGCATCGCTTCCGCGCGGGCAGGGGTATTTTTCGTAACGACGCTGGGGATCCTAATCCCGCTCCGGCTACTCTGGGTTCAGGGGGCTGCCGCCAGTGCCATCGCCGCCCGCCAGGTCCGTGTGCCGGATGCGGACGGCGTTTCGCGTCGGCATACAAACCCACGCCTTCTGGCGATCGCCCGGCAGATTCCGCGTGGTCGTATCCTGGATAGATCCGGCATCGTGCTTGCGGAGACCAGCAAAAGCGGACGGCGTCTCTATCCCCTCGGGGCGATGACCGGGCATCTGGTGGGCTATGTAGACGAGGCGGTCGGAGGGCCGGTCGGGTTTGAAGCACAGTTTGGACCGGAGCTGCGGGGCTACCGCGATCTTTCAGGACTCCTGCCCCTTTGGCGTGGAAAAGATCTTCCCAGCTTCCGTCCGCCGCACGGTCAGGATGTCGTCACCTCCCTGGATGCCCGCTTGCAGGGGGCCGCTTTCGCCGCTCTCACGGGAGGTATGGGGAAGATCCAGAACCGCCGGAGTCAGCGTCCCAAACGCCGGGGGGCAGTCGTGATGCTGGACGCCGAGACCGGGCAGGTATTGGCTGCGGTCACCTCCCCCTCTTTCGATCCTGGGTCACTGACTCCGAAGCGGCTCCAGGTGCTGAACGCGGATCTCGACAATGAGTATCCGCTAATTAACCGCGCCATCAGCGGATACTATCCGCCGGGTTCCACGTTCAAGATCGCCGTCGCCGCCGCCCTTTTCAAGACGGACCGGGCGGACTTCACGTACACCTGTCGCCACACCGACACCAATGTCATCTGGGATGCCCCCGGTGGTCCCTATGCGCGCCGCCGCATCGTGGATGATGAAGGCGATCGCCCCCACGATCTGACCAATCTTACCGAAGCGATCAGCGCGTCCTGCAACCTTTATTTTGCTCATGCTGCCCTGGCCACCGGCCCGAAACCACTACGCGAGCAGCTTGCGCGATATGGCTTTGCTCGTCTGCCCTCGCAGAAACAGTTTGACTCCGAACTGCCGGATATCGGCTATGGTCAGGGTCCGATGCTGGCAACGCCGCTGGAGATGGCCAGTGTCGCTCAAATGGTGGCGAACGGTGGCCTGCGGGTTACTCCGACATTCCGCAAAGCGTCCGCTGCCTCAAAGGGGATTCGGCTCCTCAGCGGAAACGATGCTGTCCGGCTCGCCG
>JACMJB010000352.1 GCA_014380815.1 Armatimonadota bacterium | reverse complement strand
TCGTGATCCGAAGACCGGGGACGCCCTCGTACCCTCCGTCGTGCATTTTCCGACCGATGGGACCAGGCCGGTGGTGGGGGAAGTAGCGAAGAAATATCTCTCCATCCTGCCCGCCCGCACAATCTATTCCGCCAAGCGCCTGATGGGCCGGGGGCTTCCCGACATGAAGGGCGAAACGGTGGCACTGCCTTATACGCTGTCGCCGGAATATCAGGAAACGGTGCGAATTGATCTCGGTGACGGACAGGTGGTGTCGGCTCCCGAGGTCGGGGCGCTGGTGCTGCGCGCACTGCGGGAGCGGGCCGAGGCTTTCCTGGGTGAGCCGGTGGAAAAAGCGGTCCTTACGGTTCCCGCCTACTTCAACGATGCGCAGCGGCAGGCGACCAAGGATGCCGGGCAGATCGCCGGGCTGGAGGTTGTACGCATCGTCAACGAGCCGACGGCGGCAAGCCTGGCATACGGCCTCCAGAATCAGCAGTCGGCGACCATCGCGGTTTATGATCTGGGTGGTGGGACGTTCGATATTTCGCTCCTGCGGCTGGAGGATGGGATCTTCGAGGTGCTTGCGACCGGGGGAGATACGCACCTTGGCGGGGACGACTTCGATGACCTGCTCGCGGATCTGCTGCTTCGTGAGGCGGGGGAGACCGAGCCGGACGCCTCCGTGCGCAGCCGAGCGCGTCTCGCCGCCGAAGCTGCCAAACGCTGGCTTTCCGACCACGCGTCGTGTGATGTGGCGATGGAGCTTTCCGATGAGGATCGTTTCCGGCGAACCATCACCCGTTCCGAATTCGAGGCGCTGATCGCACCGCTGATCGCACGGACACTCACCCCCTGCCGACAGGTGCTCGCCGATGCTGGCCTCGCCCCCGCGGACATCAACGAGGTCGTGCTGGTTGGCGGGTCCACGCGCGTCCCGGCGGTGCGCCAGGCGGTGCAGCAGCTATTCGGCAGACCGCCGCACACCGATCTGAACCCCGACGAAGTGGTCGCCCTGGGAGCGGCGGTGCAGGCGGATATCCTGTCTGGGAGTCGGTCGGACCTGTTGCTGCTGGATGTGACGCCCCTCTCGCTCGGGATCGAGACGATGGGGGGGGCAGTCGAAAAGCTGATCTTTCGTAACAGCAAGATACCCTCGACCGCCCGCGAGGAGTTCACCACCAGCGTAGATGGTCAGACCGCCGTTCTGCTGCACGTGGTACAGGGCGAGCGTGAAATGGCAAACGATAACCGCTCATTGGCGCGGTTTGAGCTTGCCGATGTTCCGCCGATGCCCGCGGGCCTGCCCAAGGTCGAGGTGACGTTTCTGCTGGACGCCAATGGCATTTTGAATGTGTCCGCGAAAGAGGCCCGTTCCGGCGCCCAGACGCAGGTCCGTATCAAACCGTCGTATGGCCTGGAAGAGGGGGAGGTCAAGCGGATGGTCCGGGAGTCGTTTGTCCATGCCGACGAAGATTTCAAGGCGCGCATGATCGCCGATATGCGCAACGAAGCGGACTCCGCGATCCTGGGCGCGACCAAACTGCTCGCGCAGTATGCAGATGGCCTGGAACCGGCGACGGAGCAAAAGATCCAAACTGCACTGGCGGATCTGAAAGAGGCCCGCGACAGCGCACCGGACCACTCCACGATCCGCGAAAAGATGGACACGCTGGACCTACTGGGGCGTCCGCTCGCAGAGGCCGCGATGAGCCGTATTGCGCGGGAACTTGTGGGGGGCAAGACCCTGGCGGAGGCCGCCGCCGAACTCGACGAACGGCTCAAAGCGGAACGAGGCTAGAAGACGGTGCGTTCGCTCTTGATGGCGGAACGCCCGCGCTATCTCCTCTCGCTCGGCGACCGCGTGAGCATGGATGCCTACGCGGGAGGACCAGGCCGCGGGGCAGCGAGCCTGCTGTACCAGAACCGGGACACCGACTTCCCCGACTGGGCCGGACGGGATCTGAAAACACACCTTCCTGGTTCGCGCTTGATCCCGCTCGCCATGGACGGTGGAACGAGTGCGACCGTCCGTTATGCTCAGCTTCCGCGCTTCGCCGAAATGAGCGTCAAAGCCGCTGTTGTCACCATAACCATGGGGGGGAGCGACTTGTTTCAGATCTTCGGGAATGAGAGCGCGGTGGAAGCCGCGCATCAGGCACTGAAGGAAAACGGCGCGGCGATCCTGGTCCAGCTTCGTAAACTCGCGGAGCGCGATGCCCCGATCCTCCTTGGGACTCTCTGCCAACCCAGCGACGGAACCGACGATGCGGCGCACCAGGGCCTGTGGGGCTGGTCTGGCGCTCTCCCGTGGATCGCACGATTCAATACGACCCTTCGCGGTCTTGCCGAGGTCCATGACGCGCGCCTGGTTGACCTTCACACCGGGTTTGAGGAGTACGGGCCAGCCTCCGGTAAAATCCCCGCCCAGCCGCCAGACCCACGTCCGGTCAACCAGGGGGGGTATGGCCACGGCGTCATCGAGCCGAATGCCCAGGGAGCCTCCGCCATCCGCGCCGCGTGGTGGCAGGCGCTCCTCGCGGCAGATTTCCTACACGAGAAGAGATAAGAGAATGTCAACAAGCAAAACGTTCCAGCAGTTATGCGATGAGGCGAAGAGCAGGATTCAGGAAGTTTCGACCGAGGGGACCGAGGAGCTATTGAAAACTCACGATTCCGTGATTCTGATTGATGTTCGAGAACAGGATGAGTTTCGTGGTGGGCACATCCCCGGCGCGCTCGGTGTCGGGCGGGGCATTCTGGAATACCATATCGCCGACCTCGCACCGGACACGGACCAGGAGATAATCCTGTACTGCCGGGGCGGGAATCGGTCGGCACTTGCCGCTGATTCTCTGCGGCAGATGGGGTACACCAATGTCCTCTCAATGACCGGTGGCTACCGAACCTGGAACGAGGAAGGGCGTGCTGAGACGACTTCAGGTGAACCAATCGTGCACTAAACGGACAGACACCAGGACAAAACGAGAGAACGCGATGCCGCAAGCTGGACGGCCAATGGCGAAGCCTGTTGCGGCAGGCAACGATCTGGGAATAGAAGAGCGACCGGGGGCTGAAGTGGAACAACATTGATGAAGCATTCCCACTCCAAGATTCAGACGCGTGGCGGCGTTTCGCTGCACATGACTGTCTATGAGGCAGAAACAGACAGTGCACCCGGCGCAACGCGGGAGATGCTGCTCCTGCATGGCTGGCCGAACGCGGGCCGCATCTGGGAGCCGCTCGCTCAGGCGCTGACCCTGGCGGACCCCCGTCTTCGCTGCTTCGCACCGGATCTGCGGGGCTACGGCGATTCGGATAGACCGGAATCGGGCTACCATTGCGAGACCTTCGCGGACGATGTTCTAGACACTGCCGCCGCACTCGGACTGAAACGCTACACGCTTCTGGGGCACTCGATGAGTGGCAAGATCGCGCAGATCGTGGCCTCCCGTCAGCCCCCTGAACTTTGCACACTGGTGCTGGTGACGCCGGGCCTCCTTGCCGCCTCCCCTCCCGTGGATATAGCCGGTCGCAAGGCGATCTATGGGGACGCGAGTCAGGTGCGCGACCTGGTAGTGGGCTGGGCGGCACACCCGTTGCCCGCCGCATCCGCGGACCTCCTGGTGGAGGACGCGCTTCGTATGGATCGCGCCGCGTGGAACGGGTGGCTTGCCCCCATGCGAGACGAGGACTTCTTCCGTGATGCTGCCAGAATCACGGTGCCGACCCTGGTTGTCGGCGGTGGGAAAGACCCCCAGCGAATGGAAGAGGAGCTTCGGCGCGGCGTGGTCGCGCAGATCCGCGGAGCGGAGTATGCGCGGCTCCCCGGTAGCGGGCACCTCCCACACCTGGAGGAACCGGATGCGCTCGCGGCTCTGATCGTCAACTTTCTGGACCGTCTGCCCGGCGGCGAGCGGGTATCCCCATGAACGACGCTGACAGCTCGCGCCGGAACCCGTGGAAAGAGGAATTGGGCTTCATCCCGCACTCTCCAGGTGCGCCCGAGGCGATCAACGCCGATTCGTTCGAGGAAGACGTGCTGGACTCTCCGGTTCCCGTCCTGGTAGAGTTCTGGGCAGCACGGTGCGGCCCTTGCCGACGGCTCGCACCCGAGATGGACGCTGCTGCCCGCGAACTGGGCGGCAAAGCCCGTATCTTCACGCTGAACGTAGACGAAGAATTGGAAGCCGCCGTTCGATTTGCGGTCCATTCCATCCCCGCGACCCTGCTCTTCGTCAACGGAAAAGAAATGGCCCGACTTATCGGCGTCGTTGACCGCTCGTCTCTGGTAAACTTACTGCGACCATACCTCGAAACACCGCCCCTGGAGCCGCCCTCAATGCCAACGATCAGCTGGGATGATACCGAAGACATCGCTATTGCGCTCACCGAAACGTTTCCAGACCTCGACCCGCTGACGGTTCGCTTCACGGATCTTCACAAAATGGTCCTCGAAGTTCCCGACTTCGAGGGTGATCCCGCTGCCAGCAACGAGGGAAAGCTGGAGGCGATCCAGATGGCCTGGCTGGAAGAGTACAAGGACCTGAACGGCTGATCGGAGCCGGTCAGAGCCGTCCATGGTGCAGCCGCGGAAGGTAGGAAGAGGCAGGTGTGACGGTGAACGACACGTTCGGACAAAAGCAGGCGGGGTGGTTTGCGGTATTCGGCATGCTAGTCCTGGCGCAGATGACCGCGTCCGGAGCGGCGGAACGCGACCCGGACCTGCCGCTGATCGTTTTCCTGGCGGCGAATGCCACGCTTTCGCTTGCGGGATTTTGGGAGGTGGTGCGGCGCCGGTCGCCGTGGTCCGCTTTCTGGGGGCCGCAGAGCCTCCGTCTTTTCGGACTCTGGCTCACGGACCTTCTTTGGACGATTCTTATCACCGCGCTCGGTGGGTTTTTCCTCCTTTCCTTCTCCTCCTGGGACAGCAGAACAGTGCTCTGTTTTTTTCTGCTCTTTCTTCCGCTAACCGTCGCGACGTTCCGATTCACCGCGCGGCTGCGCGAGATCCGGCTGGGAGTCATCGTCCCCCTTTCTCTCTGGGTCTGAGGCCGGGTCTAACAAGCGTGCTTCGGTGGGTATAGTCTCCCAAGGGAGCAAGCGGAAGCGAATATGTCTACAGTTAGCGATGAGCGGGAGCAGGACGTCCCTCAATCGGCACAAACCTCGCACCAGGGCAAGTGCATCACGGTGATCTTCAACCCCGTCTCTGGACAGGGAGACCCCGAAGAGCGTAAGAAACGAATCGAGGAGGGCCTTTCCCAGCACGGGTATACCTGCCAGCATCTCGTAACGACCAAGGAGAAAGGTGCTCGCTACTGGACGGAACAGGCCCTGAAGGACGGCGTGGACCTTCTGGCGGTCTCCGGGGGGGACGGTACTGTCGTGGAGGCCATGTCCGCGCTGATCGGGACCGGCGTTCCGCTGGCTATCTTTCCGGCAGGCACCGGCAATCTGCTCTCCGTGAACCTGAATCTCCCACGCGATGTCCCCCAATCGGTACACGCGGCCCTTTTCGGGGAACGACGCCGACTGGATCTTGCGCGAATAACCCCCCTGGATCCGCCGGGCGAGCCAACCCACTTCGCGATCCTCGCGGGAGCGGGTTATGATGCAACCGTGATTCGAGATGCCGACCGCGAGACAAAAAACCGGCTGGGATTGGGGGCGTACCTGCTGTCTGCCTTTAAGAACCTGCGGCATCGTCCGGTCCTGGTCCGTATCCGCCTGGACGGGGCGAAGCATCGTCTGCGCCGACGCGCCAAGAGCGTTATGGTCGCGAATATGGGAATGCTTCAGGGGAACGTGCCTGTGGTTCCCGATGCGCAGCCCGACGATGGCTATCTGGATGTTGCGATTCTGAAGGCGGAGACGCTGGGAAATTGGCTGCGCCTGATCGTCAGCATCCTGACACGCCGCCTGAGGGAAGATCCCTCCATTGAGTATCACCGAGCACGACAGGTGGAGGTGGAATTATCCTCTCCGCAGCCGATGCAGTACGACGGTGAAGAGGCCGGCGAACCGCGCCGCGTCTTCCGGGTGGAGGTGGTTCCCGGCGCGGTGGAGGTGATGGTGTCCCGAACCGCGCCGCGCTGATTCACCGGCGAGCCGCCTTTATTTAAAAAACTTCGATTCGCTGCCGCCGCCAACCCGCGCCTTGTACTGTTCATAGTAGACCTTGTTCAGATCTCCACTTCGGGCAGCGGAGTAAGAAAGATAGAGCGACCGGCGCGGGGCCTTCGAGGTATTCGGTCCGCTCTCGTGCGGGGTCAGTGAGTGGAAAAGGACGATATCCCCCGGTTGCGTTTCCATCAGTTCGCCCCGGCTCCGGTCTATCTGCGCTATCTCGCCCGCTTGGAAATTTCGCATCACCCCGGCTGGCGTCAGCATCGCGTGGTGATAGCCGGGATACAGTGCGATCGAGCCATTGGCGGCGCTTGCGCTATCAATGGCGATAGAGACCGACAGGATGTCACTGGGCGGGCAAAGCTGCCACCATGCCTGGTCCTGGTGCATCGTGTAGCCTTCCACACCGGGCAGTTTGAAGATCAGCTTGTCCTTGAAAAGCAGTGGGGTATCTTCAAAAAGGTCCTGGACGAGACGGGTGATACGAGAGTCCCGCACCAGTTCGCTAAAAAGAGGTGAAATGTCCACCACCGGGTCAATGCGCTCCGGGTACTCTCGGGAACTCATCCGGAACGGGGTGCGGATATTTTCCGGGCTGACCAGATCCGAGTGAAGCAACCGCTCCGCCTCCTCAGACCAGGAGGCCGCCTCACCTGGGGAAAAAAGGCCGCGGACGACCAGATACCCTTTTTCCTGATACTCTTTGATCTGGTCGCCTGAGGCTCCAGCTATTTCCGATGGCGCTGCTGCGCGGATCATTGTTCGCCCTCCTGCATCATTTTGCTAATGATACGCGGCACAACGACGTTCTGACCATGCCTTGTTTTATCGCAGCTATGGATTTTCTTTCACAATGACCGGTTCAGAGACTCAGATTTACCGTCATGCTCATATTCGTGGGCAGGATTTCAAGCTCTCGGAGGACCGGTACGAACACTGGACGCTCATCGCCGCGGAGGCCGGTAATTTTGCGTTCAATCTGGGGGCAGAGGCAGCAGGCGACGCCGCTCTGGGCGACCTGGTGTTCTGCGCGCCCGGCACCGCTTTTCAGCGACGGGTCATCAGCAGGCCACTGACCTTCCATTTTGTTGAGTTTCGGCTGGGTGCGGCGGAGGTGGTTTCGCTGGCGACTGGCAAGGTGACAGTGGCGGACAGGGTGCGGCTGCTGTCAACCTTTCAGGGGTTTCACGATCTGGCCCTCGACCGGAATCATGAGTCGGTGCGCTGGTGTCTGCATCTGCTCCGCGATCTGCTGTATCTGAGTCGGTCGGGTCAGCGAGGGACCGCGGGCTACCCCGACGATCCACGGGTGGCCCGCGCCGCCCAACTGTTGCGGGAAAACTTCACCACCCCGATTGCGTTATCGCGGATCGCGAAAGCGGTGGGTCTCAGTCCGGTACAGCTTTCGCGCCGCTTCGCGGCGGGGACCGGACAAACCCCCTCCGCGTTCCTGGCTGCGCTCCGACTGCGAAAAGTGCAGGAACTCCTCAGAGAAACCGATTGGACTCTGGAGAGGATCGCCGGGGAGTGTGGGTACCGCGACGGTTTTTATCTGAGCCGTGTCTTTCGGCGACAGATGGGAGTCCCGCCCTCAGAGTTTCGGCGTCGCAGCCAGATTTGAGGCGTTTGAGGGGCCTATGAAGTCTGCGAAAGGACTGCTTCGTCCGCACGGGCCGCAAGCAGGCTCGTCAGTTTTGGCGACAGTCCGAGGTAGTCTCCCATGCGAAACGTGACATGGGGATGGCGCTCTCGAGCCTCCTCCAGCAGGGTGGGCAGATCGTCGCAGACATGCGTTCCCGTGTGCAGAAAATAGGGTACCGCGGTCACGGTCGCTGCCCCGCCTCCCACACACCGATCAATGGCCTCGGGAATGGATGGCTCGTTACACTCCATAAAACCGACCTCGACAATCGGGAAGCGGGCGGCGGCATCGGGACGCCTCCGAAACTGCTCCACGACCCGAAACATGTCCTCGTTCGCGACCGGTCGCGGCGAGCCGTGGACCATTACCAGCAGAGCATCAGACAAGGGGAGCCTCCGGGACTTTAGGGCAGGCAGGGGTGCCGTAGAGCGGGCAGTCGGGGCTGGGCCGACAGGCGAGAGCCGCGCGCCCGATCGGGTCGCGCCAGTGCTCCGGCCCGCGCGCGTTCAGAGCGGCATCGAGCAAAGCGTCCGCCAGCCGGGCATCGTCGCCAAGCGGCGGAGATACGATAAAGCGGACGCCGGGGAACCTTGCCCGCGCAAGGTCCACCGCTTCCGGCAGGCTTTTGGTGACAAAGAAGCCGGGCACCAGGAAGTAGGGAACGACAACGATCTCCGATGCGCCTCCGGCAATCACCTGCGCGGCGGCTTCGGAGAAACGTGGCTCGGTGTAGTTCAAATAGCCGACGGAAACCAGATCGAATTCGCCCTGCTCGCGAAGCCGAGCCGCATGGGCTTCGAGCGCTTCGCCGGAGCCGCAAAGCAGCGAGCCGTGAGAAAACAGGATCAGGGCACGCTTCGTTTTCTTTTCTTGCACAGTATTATTCTACCGCGTCTCGCGATTCAGCGGCTTTCCGCCGAGGGGACGACGACGGTCTCGCCCGCGAGGTGCTCGCTGTCCAGAGTGTACGCGAAGAAACAGGTACACATTTCGTCGGAGGTGGATTCGCCCCAGCGCACCAGACGCGGCGGATGGCTGGGCTGGTCCGGGTTTGCCTCGGTGTTGTCGAAGCGGGCGGAAAGGTCAATGCGAGTCCCGCGCGGCAGCTTCAGCGGCGTTTTGTAACGGTAGGAGGGCTGCCAGCGGAAGTCCCAGTCCGGCACCTCCACAATCGGCTGTGGAGCGCCGTTCGGAAGGGTCGCGGTCACGGTCATCGCGCGCCCCAGATTGTGGAGATGCGGCGTGACGGAAAGCACCGTGATATCGAAGGGCAGTACGGCGGTCGCGGTCGCGGTGTAGCGGGGATCACCGGGCGGGATCTGAAAAGTGATGTTGCTGACATCGCCCATGCGCAACCGCTTTTCGATCGGCCCGGTAGCAAAGTACAGCCCAAAACGTGTCCGATCCGTCTCCGGCTTGCCAGTTGGATGGTAATGGACCTCCAGCACCAGGTCCGCACCCTTCGGCAGGTTCAGGGCGACTCCAGGGGGAAGGCGCATCGGCGAATGACCGGGTGTCCATCCGCCCAGTGCGCCGTGCGGCGCCGGGAACCCCGGCCCGTTACCGGGCGTCGGGTTTGTGTAGCCCGGCGCGGAATCGGTGGCATCCAGCCTCCGCGCCGCGCCCGAGGTATCCACGAAAACCGAAGCGTGGTGAACGACCGCCGTATTTCCCGGTGCGAAGGCGATTCCCGCAATCCATTGATCGGTCGCGAGTCTGGTGGGAATGACAAAGCAGCGGTAAAGGTCCCGGCCCTCCCGCGCGACCGTGTAAGCCAGTGGCATCTCGAACTCGACATCGGGTCGGCCCAGGCTCCAGGGTCCCGGCGGGAACGAAGGCAGATCCGGTGTCTGCTTCGGGTCTCCTTCCGGCGCTCCGGCATTCGCCCAGGCTGACAGCAACGCGATCTCGCTGGTTGCCAGTCGTCGCTCGTCGTGGAACTCGCCGTTTGATTTTGCGCGCCAGGGCGGCATGGCGCGTGACCGGGTCACGCGCTTGATCTGCTCAGCCCAGGCTGCCGCGTTCTGGAATGTCGTCAGCGGCATCGGGCCGATCTGCCCTGTCCGGTGGCAGGACACGCAGTTCCGGTTCAGGATCGGCGCGATGTCGCGATAGGTGATGGACGGCGCGGCGGGGGACGGTTTCGCAAACACTGCCTGGATCGCGCAGCCGACCGCGCGCGTCCGTGCGATCTTGATCGCCCGCCCCGACAGGATCGCTTCCAGCGCGCTCGCAAGGTCCCGTGACCTGACGCGCGAGGCATCGCTGCTGTCGTCAATGCGTCCCTGGTAGCGGACTCTGCCCGAGGGGTCCAGCACGACGACCTCTGGGGTCAGCGTCGCCCCGTAACGCCTGGCACGGACACCGGGCTTATCCAGAAGCGTCTCGAAGGGGAGATGGAAAGTGCGCGCGTGACGCGAAACGTCGGTGGCGGTCACGTCGCCCTCGCTGTAAACGCCGACAAACCGAACGCCGCGCTTCGCGAATACCCGGTGGAGCGCCGCGATGCGCGGCGCATATCGGTTGGAGATGGGGCAGCGAGTAGACAGGAACAACAGAGCCGTCGCACGGGGCGCGGGGGGGGCAGGGCGCCCCGCGCCGCTGAGCACGAGAATCACCAGCGGTGCGAGGAGCAGCAGGGTGCGCGGCCCCCTCTCCTGCAAGCGAACGAGGAGGAGGGGAAAGGCCCCCCTGGCGAAACGCTCACACCTCCACGAAATCGTCTTCCTCATCTTCTTTATCTTCGTCAATGTAGTCGAATTCTACATCACGAATGCGGACGGTGTCACCCTCCTCGGCCCCCGCCGCCTTCAGTTTCTCGAAAACGCCCAGCCGCTCCATGCGGCGCTGAAGACGCCGGACGCCATCCTCGTTCCCCATGTCGGTCATGGCGATCATCCGCTCGATGCCTTTGCCCGCCACCACCAGAACATCCCCGGACTCACGCGCGACCGTGAAGTTCTTCGGGTTGTCGTCACCCGCCTTCGAGTCTACGGTGATACGGACCGGACCGCTCGCCATCTCCGGCTGCGTTCCCTTGGCGGGCATCGCCTGCAGACGCGACCAGAGATGGTAGACCAGCGGCTCGATATTCTCGCCTGTGACACTGGAGATGGAGAAGACAGGAACGTCTTCCTTTTCCTTGAAATGCGCGATCAACGGCGCGAGACTCTCCTGGTCAGGCAGGACGTCAATGCGAGCCAGCGCGATCACCTGCGGCAGGGCGGCAAGCTCCGCGCTGAACTCGGCGAGTTCGCGGTTGATCGTCTCGTAGTCTTCGAGCGGGTCGCGGCCCGAAACCCCGGAGACATCAATCAGATGGACCAGCAGCCGGGTCCGCTCCAGATGTTTGAGGAACTGGATGCCCAGCCCCGCCCCCTTGTGGGCGTTCTCGATGACGCCGGGAATATCCGCGACCACAAAGTTGTGGTCCCGGTCCACCCGCACGACACCCAGATTCGGGACCAGCGTGGTGAATGGATAGTCCGCGATCTTGGGCTTGGCTGCCGAGATGCGTGAGAGCAGTGTGGATTTCCCGACATTCGGAAAGCCAAGAAGCCCGACATCGGCGAGCAGTTTTAGCTCCAGGCGGATCGTTCGGTCCTCGCCCGGCTCGCCGTTCTCCCCGAACTTCGGTGCCTGCTGGACCGAGTTGACAAAGTGCTGGTTGCCCTTGCCGCCGCGTCCTCCCACCGCAAGCACTTCGCGCTGCGGAAAGAAGGCGAGGTCCGCCAGCACTTCGCCCGTGCCCTCGACCTGTACCTGGGTTCCGACCGGCACTTTCAGCACCAGGTCCGCACCGTCTTTGCCGAACATGTTCTTGCCCAGACCATCCGCGCCGCGCTCCGCCTTGTAAAGCTTGTTCGGTCGGAAGTCAAGCAGGGTAGACAGGTTGGGGTCGGTCTCGAAAATGACCGACCCGCCCCGTCCGCCATCGCCGCCATCCGGTCCACCGCGCGGGACATGCTTTTCACGCCGGAATGTCACCGCTCCGTTGCCGCCATCGCCTGCCTTCAGCAGGATCGGAACCTCATCAATAAACACGGACATAGGAACACCTCAAAATCAAAAGGCCCGGTCTGCGCTGACGCAGCCGGGCCAGAAAAATGGCGAAACGCGCGGCTTAAGCCGTTGCTTCCGCCGGAACCTGCACATCCGCCGCTACCTTTGGCTTCGCGGCGGGGTTTTCCGCGTAAACGCTGATCCGGCGGTTCTTCTTGAACCCTTCGAAGGTTACATAGCCTTCGATCTTCGCATACAGGGTGTAGTCACGGCCCTGGCCGACGTTCGCGCCGGGATCGAACTGACTGCCGCGCTGACGAATCAGGATAGATCCTGCCTTGACCAGTTCGCCGCCGTACTCTTTGACGCCCAGCATCTGCGGGTTCGAGTCACGACCGTTGCGCGACGAACCGACGCCCTTTTTGTGTGCCATTTTATTCTATTGCTCCTTACGCTTCGATCTTGCCGATGCGGACGTGCGTCTCGAACTGCCGGTGCCCATAATGGCGCTGCGTGCCCTTCACCTTGGTATAGGTAAGGCCGTGGATCTTCTTGCCCTTGCCCTGACGGACAATGGTCGCGGTCACTTTGGCACCGGTGATCAGCGGAGAACCGAACTGGGGAGTGTCGCCGCCGAGCGCCAGTACTTCGCCGAGCGTTACCGCATCGCCGACGCCACCGTCCATCTTCTCGACAATGATGGTGTCATTTTCCTGAACGCGGTATTGCTTGCCGCCCGTACGAATCACTGCATACATCTTATTTACAACCCTATCCGGTAAAAACTGTCGGTGCGAAAGTGGTCGCTGCCCGCCAAATGCTTCCTGGCAACCCTCGGAGTGTATCACGGGCAATTGTGCCTGTCAATCACCGCGCCGCGCTCGCCTGCGGCGGATTCAACACCTGATCCGCCGTCAAAACGGTCACGGGGCCATACTCCGCAAGGCTCTTCTCGATCTGACGGCGCTCGCCGACAGCAATGATCTGGATGCGCCCGGACCCCAAGTACTGCTTCGCGACCCGCTGAACCTCGGCGGCGGTGACCGCCTGCACCCGCTGTGGATACTTGTCCCAGTAGTCGGTGGGTAGGTCATAATCCACCACGTCCAGCAGGCGCGACAGGATGGCTGCCGGACTCTCCAGGCTGAGGGCAAACCCGCCGACGATCGAACGCTTGGCAAACTCCAGATCGGCGTCACTTACCGGTTCGGTCTGCAGACGACGGAACTCCTTGATGAACTCGCCGACGGCAGGGCCGGTCACCTCGTTACGCACGTTTGCACTCGCCCCCCAGGTGCCGGGGTACTTCGGCGCGGAGAGCGACG